>CALEPU010000294.1 GCA_937913075.1 uncultured Clostridia bacterium | reverse complement strand
TTTTGGTCTTTTACGGCTTGTCTTTTCTTCTTGTCGAATTCTTCAATGAGCTGTTCTTTCTCCACAATATCGGGTGGCACAACGATGTTGGATATGTGCATGCGCGAACCTGCTTCATCGAGTGCGTCGATGGCTTTGTCGGGTAGTTGGCGTTCGCTCATGTACCTATTAGTTAGCGTTACGCAAGCTCTGATGGCTTCAGGCGTATACGTTACGTTGTGATGTGCTTCGTATTTGTCTTTGATGTTGGACAGAATCTGAATGGTCTCTTCCATTGTTGTTGGTTCTACTATTACCTTTTGGAAGCGACGTTCCAACGCACCATCTTTTTCTATGCTCTGCCTATATTCGTTAAGCGTAGTTGCACCAATACATTGTATGTCACCGCGCGAGAGTGCAGGTTTGAGTATGTTGGCAGCATCAAGCGAACCTGAAGCATTACCGGCTCCCATGATGTTATGTATCTCGTCGATAAAGAGTATCGTGTCGTGGGCTGATGAAAGCTCGTCCACGGCTGCCTTCAGCCTCTCCTCAAACTCGCCGCGGTACTTCGTGCCCGCTATCATTGCGCCGAGATCGAGCGCCAGCACTCGGCAATCGGTCAATGCATCCGGCGTGCCGCCGCCCACAATAAGTCTTGCAAGCCCCTCGGCTATGGCGGATTTGCCAACGCCCGGTTCGCCTATAAGAACGGGATTGTTCTTGCTCCTGCGGCAGAGGGTGAGCATCACCCTGTCTATCTCGCTATCCCTGCCTATAACCGGATCAAGCATGCCCTTGCGTGCAAGCGCAGTAAGATCGCGCGTGTAGGCGTCAAGCACCGGAGTATCGGTTTTGTTAAACTTTTTATGAGCGGCCGACTTCCGCTCCTCAATAAGCTCCGTTTCGTCGGCAGCGGATACGGCGCCGGAATCATCGTCCGAAAATACAGCGTCGGGCTTATCGAAAGCAACTGCCGCATCGCCGGTAAGTCTTTCGCGAAGGGCTTTTTTGTTTACGCAGAGCGCGTCTATGACGCGCGCTCCCATACAGTCCCTCTCCCTCATAATGGAAAGAAGAATGTGTTCTGTGCCAATAAGCTCGCTGCCGAAGGATTTTGCTTCATAGAGTGCAAGCTCCAATATCCTCTGTACCGATCTTGTATTGCCGTAGCTGTCGGTCAGCCGTGACCTGCCGCCGCCTACGAAGGAATTGACGTATGGCTCGGCGTCCTCCTGTGTGACGCCGTACTTTTGGAGAAGGCGCGAGGTCATATCGCCGCACTTAATAAGCCCCATCAGCAAATGCTCGCTGCCGACAAAGCCGTGCTTAAACTCGCCGGCTGTCTCCTGCGCAAGGGACAGGGCGGCTATCGAATTCTCGGTAAATCTTGAAAGCTCCATTTATTTTGCCGCAGTTTGCGATATGCGGATAAAACTAACCCGGCGGCCACTGCATGCTGCGCCCGCCGATAAGGTGCAGGTGCAGATGCTTTACGCTTTGACCGCCCTCGTCGCCCGTGTTGATAACGAGGCGAAAGCCGTTTTTGTCGACGCCCTCTTGGACGGCAAGCTTTTTTGCTATATCGACCATGTAAGCGACGGTATCGGCGGGAGCCTCGAGCACGGAGTCATAATGCTCCTTCGGTATTATGAGAATGTGAGTTGGAGCCTGCGGCGATATATCGCGGAATGCAAGTACCCTTTCATCCTCATAAACCTTGTTCGAGGGGATCTCACCGGCAATTATCCGACAGAAGAGACAGTTCACCGTTTTTATCCTCCGTAATTGATTTTATTATAACGTCGACAAGCTCATTAGGAGTGCCGCAGTTTGCGGAAGCCCTGACGTAGCTGTCGGTAAAGCCCGACCATGAGCCTTCGGGATTTTGCGTTTCTATCAAGATCTGCTCCCGCCTACCGATAAAGCGGAGGAGGAAATCTCGTTCGAGCTCCCTGCCCCTCTTTATGAGCTCCTGCGCCCGCTCCGCCTTTTCGGCGTTGGTAAGCTGCCCGGGCATTGAGGCGGCAACTGTGCCGCTCCTGCGCGAATACGGGAACACGTGCACCCTTGCGAAGCCTACCTTATCCATAAAGGCAAGCGTCTCGCGGTGCTCTTCATAAGTCTCGCCGGGGAATCCTGCTATTATATCCGTTGTGAAGGCGACCCTCTCCCCGGCCTCGCCGTAAGAGGAGCGCAGCTTGGCAACGATATCGAGGTACTCCTCGGCGGTATAACCCCTGCGCATGCGCTGCAAAACCGAAGTTGAACCGCTTTGCAGGGAAAGATGAAATTGCCGGCAGACACGGGGATTGCGCGTGAGCCTTGATATAAGCTCGTCACTCATTCCGTGCGGCTCTAATGAGCCCAGGCGAATTCTTTTAATATTGCCGAGCCCTGCGGTGCAGTCAACGGCGTCGGCAAGCGTTACACCGCCTATATCCTTGCCATAGTCAGTCAGGTGGATGCCCGTGAGCACGACCTCTGCAAAGCCGCTCTCATCAAGTATCTCCAGCTCATGCCGTACGGATTCCAAGCTGCGGCTGCGTATCGCGCCCCTTGCAAAGGGTATCGCGCAATAGGTGCAGAAGCGGTTGCAGCCGTCCTGTATTTTGAGATAAGCGCGCGTCCTGCCCTCGGCAACGGCAGAAAGCTCCTCAAAATCGTGCTTGTGCATAACGTCGGCGACGTAGCTTTGAGCCTTTATCCAATCATCGCTCTGCTGTTTTTCGGTTATAAGCTCGCCGCAGATCTGTGCGATGCGCTGTTTTTCCGCTGTGCCGAGCACGGCGCAAACGCCTTCAAGCCGCATTGCCGCCTGCGGCTCGCGCTGAGACCAGCAGCCGGTGACTATGATGATGGCTTCAGGAGAGAGCTTGTGACAGCGGGATATCATCTGCCTTGATTTCCTGTCCGCTATATTGGTAACGGTGCAGGTATTGACTATGCAGATATCCGCCGGCTCATCATCCGGCACTATCTCATAGCCGTTTGCCCGCAGTATGCCGCACATCGCGTCGCTCTCATAGCTGTTGACCCTGCACCCGAGAGTCGTAACGGAAACTCTGACTGACATTTTCCCTCTAAGCCCTTTTACTTAGTGCTGCCGGAGCGGACTCACTCCAGCTCGTACATTATTTGAGCGAGCATTGCCATGCCCGCGGTCTCGGTTCTTAAAATGCGCCTGCCGAGCGAGACGGCAACGCCGCCCCTCTGCACTATAAGCTCCGCCTCGGCAGGATCGAAGCCGCCCTCGGGGCCGATTATGACCGCTGCATCGCGAGGCTTTTCTTCAAGAGAGCGAAGGCAGGCTTTTAGATTTCTCTCGCTCTCGTTCTCATATGCCAAAAGCACGGTATCAAAAGCCGAAAAATCAATTTCGGCAAGCTTTTTATACTCTGTCACCTGCGGAACGAACGCCCTGCCGCACTGCTTTGAAGCCTCCTGCGAGACGCGGTTCCATCTTGTGAGCTTATTATCCCTGCCGTCGGGCTTGACTACGCATCGTTTTGATATCACAGGCACAATGCGGTGTATGCCGAGCTCAACGCATTTTTGTATTATGACCTCCATCTTGCCCTGCTTGGGCAGGCATTGGAAGAGCGTTACCCTTACCTCAGGCTCGGCGGAGCTTATGCCCCGGCTTAGAATTTCAAGAGTGACACTGTCTTCGTTAAAGCCCGTGATAACCGCGGTGCACTCCTCACCTGCGCCATTGATAAGCAGCAGCTCGTCCCCCTGACACATTCGCAGCACCCTCGAGATATGCTTTGCCTCGTCGCCGGAAAGCGTGACGATATTTCCCGAGGCATCAAGATTTTCGGCATAAAAGCGCCTCATGCGAGCTTTGCCTCCAAAGCACGCCAATCTTCGCCGCAGAGGACTTTTGTTACAGCAAGCCCCGAGGCTTCAAGCGCTGTCTTAACCTCTTCAAGCCTGTCCTCTATAATGCCGGAGGCTATGAATACCGACCCCTCGTGCATAAGCTGTGGAACGAGCGGCGCAAGCGCTATTATCACGTTTGCCACAATATTCGCAAGCACTATATCGTATTTTTGCTTTGTGAAGGCGGATCGTATCTGCTTATCGGAAAGTATGTCTCCCGTATAGACGGTATACTTCATTATGTCGATGCCGTTATACTCTGCGTTCTCGGCGGCTGTTTTTGTGGCTACCGGGTCAATATCAACAGCCGTAGCTGCGCCGGCGCCCATGAGCATTGCCGCCGCGGAAAGTATGCCGCTGCCGCAGCCTATATCGGCAATAGTCTCGCCGCCCTTAATATGCTTTTCCAAAATTTCAAGACACATGCGTGTGGTATGATGAGTGCCCGTGCCGAACGCCATACCCGGGTCGATACGCAGTACGGCTCTGCCCTCGGTATCATCAACTTGCTCCCATGTGGGGCAGACTGTAAGACGCTCACCCACGTTGATCGGCTTGAAATAAGCCTTCCAGTTATTGGCCCAATCCTGCTCATCGACGAGTGCGGTCCTCACTTCAAGGCTGCCGAGCGGCAGACCTATCTCATCCCTCATGGCGTCAAGCTCACGCATTGAGTCAGTTATCCTATCAGATATGCCCTCGTTATCCTTAACGTCGGCGATATAAGCCTTGACCGCAGGAGAGTTATTCAGCGCTGCGTCATCAGCATAATCCCAATACTTTACGCTGCTCTCCATTATGGCTTCAACAGCCTCTCTGCCCTGAACGACGCTGACCTCATTTACGCCGAGCATGGAAAGGCGGGCGCAGACTATATCGGCGCCCTCATCGGTCGTGTCTATTGTTATCTCTATCCACTTCATAATAAGCTCCTTGAACTTTACATATCTGATTTATATTATAGCACGGATAACGCAATTTGCATAGATATATCATTTTTGACCGCGGGCGCTAATACACTCAATTAAGACCAATAACTTAAAGGAGATATATCAATATGGAGCTTGTTTGGAAGGATATCGACCCTGTTAGGCTCGTTGCTGACGCCTCATGTACGGTTTATGTTGAGGGCATGCTGCCGCCTCCCGAGGGACGCAGTGTGCGGGAGGTGCTTGACAGCACGGCACAGGTCGAGGTCGAGGAAGCCCGCATCGAAGCGGAAAAGGTCGATATAACCGGTGGAATAACCGTGCGCATCATAGCGCGTGACAACGACGGCTCCGTGTTCGCATTTGAGTCATATGCGGGGTTCGTCCACAGCATAGATGCAGAAGGCGCTGCGTCAGGGATGGAGGCAAGGATCACTCCCAATGTAACAAGCCTTTATACCGAAGCCGCACCCGAGGGAGCAAAGCTTACTGCCGAGGTAGAACTCGCAATGCTTCTGACCTCCTCTGCTCCGATGCGTGTGATCTCGGCAGTGAACGGCGCAAACGACCTCGAGCTCAAAACCTGCGCCTTAACGCATACCGAAAGAAAGCGCCTCGGAAGCGAGACCCTGCGTATGCGCGAGGAGCTTGCCGAAGCGTCCGTAGCGCAGGTAATAAGCTGCAATGGGCTCGTAATGGTGCGGGATATCACTGCGGAGCGCGACGGCGTATCCGTCAGCGGCGTACTTACCGTGAGCGCCGTTACGGCGGACGGCGAAGGGCATATCGGCAGTATTATGCGGCAGGTGCCCTTCCGTGAAAAGCTCGGTATAGAGACCGACGCAAGCGACATTTACTGCACCGCACAGCTCGATTCCGTCGCCATGCACACGCTCGGCGAGGAGTTTGCGCTTATGACGATGGAGGCTGAAATAACCTTTACCCTCTACGGCAGAACGAGGCGCGAGCTTATACTGCCGACCGACGCGTTTTCCCCCACAGTGGGTTTCGACTGCCTGCCGGAGGAGATCGGAATTCTCAACGATATGGACAGGATCACCGTACAGACGCAGTTCAAGGAGGCGATAACTCTGCCCGAAAGCACCGCCGAGATCGCGGCGCCCCTGTTCGCCGCAGCAAGGCCGGTAGTCACAAGCGTTGAGAGCGGAAAAGCGCAGTCGATAGTAAACGGCATTTTTGCAACGACGCTCGTCTATGAAAGCATCGGAGGTAATATCTATACCTACACGGAGGATGTACCTTTCAGCCTGCCGATAGCAAACGAATTGGGCTGCAATATGCCGCGAGTCTCCTGCAAATGCGGCGTGCAGCCGACAGGCAGCGCGGATAGAACGGTGCAGCTTGCGTACACAGTGCAGTTTGACGCTGAGATGTATTCCGTTGAAAGAGCTGAGGCTGTCGTCGGTCTTGCCGAAAAGGAGCCTCCGCAGCGACGCGAGGGGCTTATCGTGGCATTCGCCTCGCAGGGTGATACGGTTTTTGATATTGCAAAACGATATTCCGTCCCCTGCGCCGAGGTCAAAAAGCTAAATCCCGATGCAAAAGAGCCTTTCCGCGAAGGAGAGAGCCTGATGATGCTGATTTAAAAAGACTGAAAAAAGATGGATGACGAATAGAACAACATAAATTACGGGGCAAAAGAAAAGCCCCGTTTTCTTAATGAAAAGAAGGCTTTTTGAATGGCGCACCCGAGGCGACTCGAACGCCTTACCTTATGCTCCGGAGGCATACGCTCTATCCGGGTGAGCTACGGGTGCAATCAGTGCTATGGATTATAACACTTTTTAGAGTTAAAGGCAATATTGCTCATTGTATATTGTCCTGTTTGCGTTATATATTATTTGTCGGCGCTTGTATATTATTTCCCAAGATTGTATATTGTCCGGTTTAAGATGCCCTATATTATGTGCATAAAAATACGCCGTGCTCAATGAAAAAGCGCGGCGTTTATTGGGCCTTGGGGTTATCTGAGCTTGTTTAAGAACGAGGTGCCGCAGCGCCATTGCTCTCCGGTGAGGTACTCATAAACGGTGGCGCCAAGGTCTGCAAAGGTATCGAGCGTACCGAGATCACAGGGCTTGCCCTTGCCTATCATGGCAAGCACCGGTATATACTCCCTCGTGTGGTCGGTGCCCGGGAAGGTGGGATCGCAGCCGTGATCGGCAGTGATGATAAGCAGGTCGTCGTCAGTCATGGAGGCGAATATCTCGGGCAGCTTGCTGTCAAAATAATCGAGCGCGGCGCCATAGCCCTCGGGATCGTTCCTATGACCGTAGAGCATATCGAAATCGACAAGGTTGGTGAAGATAAAGTCTCCCCTTCCCTCTTTCAGGAAGCGTATAGTTGCCTCAATGCCGTCATGGTTGTTTTTTGTATGATCGACGGTCGTAATGCCGCGGTGCGCGAAGATATCCTCTATTTTGCCGATACCGACGACGTCCATCCCTTTTTTGACAAGACCGTCGAGTATCGTATCCTCCATGGGCTCAAGCGCGTAATCGCGGCGGTTCTCTGTCCTCGTGTAGACTCCGTTGCCCCCTACGAACGGGCGTGCGATGACCCTGCCGACGAGGTCGTCGCCAACGAGTATTTCACGGGCTTCCTCACAGAATTTGTAGAGCTGCTCGAGGGGTATTACCTCCTCATGGGCGGCTATCTGGAATACGCTGTCCGCGGAGGTATAGACGATGGGCTTGCCCGTTTTCACGTGCTCGTCGCCGAGCCTTTGTATAATCTCCGTGCCGGAGGCGACCTCGTTGCCGAGAGTACCCCTGCCTATCCTCGCTTCAAAGGCCTCTATTACCCTCTCCGGAAAGCCATTTGGATAAGTGCGGAAGGGGACAGCCATGGGGAAGCCGGCCATCTCCCAATGCCCGCTCGTGGTATCCTTTGCCTTAGTCAGCTCCTTTGCTCTGCCGTAAGCGGCTCTTGGGAAAAACCTGCGGGGCAGCATCGAGCCCTTTATATTGCCTATGCCGAGCGAGAGCATATTGGGTATTTTGAGCCCGCGGGCGGCATAAACGTGCCCGATGGTATGCGCTGTGACGTCATTGAACTCGACAGCGTCGGGCAGATACCCTATGCCGCAGCTATCCAGCACTATTATTACAGCTCTTTTTTTCATACAGACAGAACTCTCCTGTTCTTTTTTTGTAATTATATCACTTACGCAAGGGCATATTCAAGCCTTGAAACGGAGCCGAAAAATATTTATCGACAAATTTCATGCCGAGCGGTCATCTGAACGAGAATTCCAGCGCGAGCCTTGCAATAAACTCGGCATTGGTCGGCTTCCCGCGGAACTCGTCCACCGAAAGGCCGAACATACTGTGCTGAGTATAGATGTCGCCGGTGATCCATGCGCTCTCTATTGCGTACCTTATCGCCTTTTCGACCGCGAGAGGCGTTACGCCGTAATAGTCGGCGACGACAGTGTAAAGGTATTTCGGGCGAATTGCACCGGATCCGGCAGTCTCCAAGGCGATTGCAGCAACTAAATATCTGTGCCCTGCAAGGCTGCGTCTGACGCCAAGCTTTGATAACAAGTCCGATACCTCTTCCCAGTAGTCGCCTATCTCTCTATCGGGATCGTGCCATCGCAACGGGGTCACGAGGTGCCCGCGCGTCAGCGGAAAGTCATCCAAGCCATCGTATTGCAGCTTATGTTCAAGCGCTTCCGCCAAAAGAGCGGCGTCCTTCCCGGGTGAGTCGGTTATGGGGATGAGCTTGTCCACGCCTATCTCCGAGGCTAATCGCCGATATGCCTCCGAAGCATGCTCCACAAATGCGATCTTGGGAAGCTGCCTGACGGCGCCGATATCCGCTGCCTTCAACAACGCGGTGATGCTGTTCAGCTCCATGGCGAAGCAGAGCGCCGCCGGCTCTATTTCGCAAAAGCCCGTGAGAAACGAGTCAAAATCTTCTATGGTTTTGACGTCAACACGAAAGCTCTTTACCCTGAGGGCGGCAAAAATGTTCTTTACCGCCTCGCATTGAGCTCCGAGAAATGCAATGGTTTCGACTCTTCGATCGTCCTTTTTCATATAATCACCTTAAATAAATCGTTTAGGCGGTCACCCGCCGAAAGTGTCGTACATCCAATAGGCGTATGCGCCGTAGCCCTTCTTGGGATCGTTTACGAAAACATGAGTTACAACGCCGACGAGCCTGCCGTCCTGTAATATGGGACTTCCGCTCATGCCCTGAACTATTCCGCCGGTCTTATCGAGCAGCGCCTGATCGGTTATCTCGATAACGAGCCCCTTCTGCTCGGGACCTAACTGTCTGCCCGTTTTGACTATACGGCAGGCATACTGTGCAGTGCCGCCATTGTCGACCGAGGCATATATCACCGCCGCGCCGGTATGGACCTCGTCGGGATAAGCGACCGGCACCGGAGCCGTAAGCGCATCGGGTGAAAAGCCATCCTCCGCATAGCCGAAAATGCCGAGCTCGGTATTGCCGCATACAGTGCCGATCACTATGCTTTCATTATCAAAGGTTCCGTGAAGCTCGCCGGGCGATCCGGCGCGCCCGCGCGAAACGCCTATTATTTGGGCGCGAACGAGCTTGCCGTCCCTGACTTTGAGCAGGGTACCCGTGTCGATATCGACAACGGCATGACCCAACGCGGCGATGAGCCCCGTCTCCGGATCATAAAAAGATAGCGTGCCGATGCCGACGGTGCTGTCCCTTATCCATGCGCCTATGCGTCTGCCGGCTCCGCCAGACAGGCTGCCGGGCGCTACATCAAGCCGCCGCCTTGTTCCTGCTCTTTCTATGTCGAGTGTAACGCTGCCGGTGCAGCCGTCGATCAAGCCTTGGAGCTCTGCGGTCGTTGATACGCTTTGACCGTTTGCCGCAAGTATTATATCACCGGCGCGAAGTCCCGCGTCGGCGGCGGGGCTGACGTCCCTGCCGTTTTCATCCGCAAAGCTGCCAAGCCCCACAACGAGCACACCCTGTGTATAGATGCTGATGCCGACAGGCTGACCGCATGGCACGAGGTATGCCCTCTGCCCTATATACGCCGCGGCTTTTTTGATCGTTATCAGACCGAAAAGGCGACATTCAACAGTGTACGACGCACCGGTCAGGCTCTCATCCGAAGATCCGGAAGCCGCAACGGTGAGCCCATATGGCAGGCTCGAGCCGTTTATCGCCTCTGCAAGCTGCTCTCCGCTCTCAGCATAGTATGCTCCCGGCATACTGCGCACGCCGCTCATCAGCGGGCTGTAATTGAGCGCAGCGCAGGCGAATGCCATAAAAGCCGCAGCGCTCTTTATGATCCATGATCCGGTTTTAAAAAATAAACGCATAAGCCACCCTCAGGCAAAAACTCTTTACAGTACAGTTT
>CALEPU010000293.1 GCA_937913075.1 uncultured Clostridia bacterium | reverse complement strand
GCTGCCTCGGCGCCCGTGTTCTGGAAGCCGCGATGCTCACAATGAGTATCGAAATTATCATCAGCCCTACTATTATAAAAACGACCGTTCCTATCGCCTGCCCTGCGGTACAGCCCGCAAAGGCGATACACATGAGCAATATAAAGACGGCCGCGACGCTTGCAAAATCAGTTTTCATTATTACCTATGCCCCAAAGCTTTTTTATCACGTTTGAGGGGAAGCCGCTCGATACGCTCTCCATGCCCGCAACGTAGCTGTTGTATGCGGAGGAGTAGTTGAACTTTATTACACTGTATTTTGAGTTGAATTCATCCCAAGCGGCCTTTAAACCCGCGGCAGTAGAATTATCCTCGGTTTGTATTGTATGATATGAAAGGTCCGCTGCGGTATAAAGCTCGCTCATGGCTTTGTAGCCCTCGGCGGGCTTTGAAGCCGCATCCTCGGCAGCCTTAACGCAGGAGGCAAGCTGCTGCCTTGCATAGCTGCTTTCAGGGAGAAGCTGCTCCGCACAGGCGGCAAAAGACTGAGCGGCAGTTAAAGCATTGGAATAATTTACGGCAAAGATGTCGCCCGCAGAGTCCGGCGTGCTGACAGCAGCGGTAAACGCCTTCTCGACTGCGCGGTACCTCGAGTTTAGTTTTATGCCGCCTATGCAGAATACCGCGATAAAAATCAGGCATGCGGCGACTATCCAAGCCAGAGCCTTTGACATTGAGCCTAACCTTTTCATATCCCGTCCTTACTGCGGGAGGGGGCAAATACCCCCCGCCCGCCAAATGAATTTTACGAATGCAATAGTTTACTGAGTGACCGTCGTGGTGTTGATTTCAAGCAGCTTCTGCTTCAGCTCGCCCTCGATACGGCCAAGCTCCTCCTCGGCGGCAGCCCTCTTCTGATGACCCTCCGCCTGTATCTTCAATACCTCGTCCATGGTGTCCATCAGCATCTTGTTGGTGGTGGAAAGGGTTTCGATATCGACTATGCCGCGCTCCGCCTCGGTCGCCGCGGCAAGAGTGCCCTGCTGCAAAGCCTCGGCGTTTTTGAGCAGCAGCTTGTTGGTCATATCGGATACCGCCTTCTGCGCTTCGAGCGCTGCCTGCGAATTCGCAAGCCCCAGCGCTATAACCATCTGGCTCTTCCAAAGCGGTATGGTGTTGACTATGGAGGTCTGTATCTTCTCCGCCATCATGGTGTCGTTGTTCTGAATGAGGCGAATCTGCGGCGCCATCTGTATGGAGATGTTGCGGGTGAGCTCGAGGTCGTAGAGCTTCTTCTCGAACCTAAGGCACATATCCTCAAAATCCTTCGCAGCCTGAGCATCCTCGGGCAGATTGGAGGTCTTGGCCTTCTCAACGAGCTCAACGAGTTCGGTGCTCCTTGCGGTCTCCAGCGCCTTCTTGCCGGCAAGTATGTACATCGTCAGCTCCTTGAAGTAGCTGAGGTTCATATCGTACATCTTATCGAACATCTTTATGTCCGTCAAAAGAGTCACCTGATGCTGCTCCAGCATGGACTGTATGCGATCGACGTTGACCTCCGCGGTGGCGTACCTCGCCTTCATCGCGTCGAGCTTGGTGCTCTTCTTCTTGAACAGAGAGAGCAGCCCCTTATCGTCCGGGTCGGCGTTGAAGTTTTTAAGCTCGGCAACGAGCTCTGTCATCATCTTGCCCGCCTCACCGAGATCCTTAGTGCGCACATTTTCCAAAGCCGCGTCGGAAAAATCTGCGACCTTCTTCTGCCCTGCGGCGCCGTACTGCATAACGGCTGCGGTGTCGTGCAGGTCGATCTGCCCTGCGAAGCTTTCGACCATCTGCTGCTCCTCGGGGGAGAGCACGGTCTGCTGCATAGCCTGCTCAACGGCGTCGCCCACGCCGGGCTTTACCATGAGCTCCTCCTTGATGGCGGGTACGTCGTTGGGGTTGAGTGTCAAAGTGATCTTCTCGTCCATTGTATTAACGTCCTTTCGTTGGATTTGGTTTTTAGTATTTATAAGGTAATTCTTATCGCGCCGTCAGCTTTTTATGCCGCCGTCGACAAGCCCTTCGGACTTCAATACCTCTTCAAGCACCTCCGCCTTTGCGCTCACGTTCAAGGCTTCGGCGGCGTAGAGCCTGTCAAGCTGATGCTCGAATGCTGCGGCGACCGTCTCGGCCTTGTCCTCGATCTCGCGGCGTATGGAAGCCTGATGCTCGCCCGCGCCCTCAACCTTTAAGGTGGAGGCATACGAGCGCAGCAGCTGCACCGAGGAGGGCAGGTAGTAGTTCAGATACCTGCGCGCAGTCTTTGCCTTGTCGGGGTGGTTGGAAAGCTCATCTATAATGCCGTCCGACGCGGTGCTCATGCGGTCTATTGCTGCGGAAAGCCGCTCGTCGGGAATGTCGTTGTTGAGCTTGCGAAGCTCTTCCGTCAGCTCCTCCGCCTCCAAAAGCGCCTTGTCAAGCTCGCCGTCGCCGGTGGCAAAATCCGAAGGGACGGAGATATAGCGCACGATATCGGGTATAGCCTTTGCGGCGATAAGGTATGCGGCGACTCCCAGCACGGCGGTGAGTATCAGCGCCCACAGCCTGTAAATGGGCAGCAGCAGCGCGCACACAACCCACACTAAGCCCATTATCAGTATGGGCCATGCGGACTTTTTGCGCTTTTCAATCTTTTTCATCATAGGCTTGACCTCGCTTGAACAGTATACTTTTCCATGCGTACAGTTTATCGCAAAAAGGCCAAGGTTTCAATAGCCCAGTGTAAATATTGTGTATAAAAATTGTAAAATCAAGGAGCCCGCCGCAAAAGCAGACTTCCCATGAACATAAATATAAAGTCGGCGCACCCGCTTTATGGGAGCGCCGAATAAAGGTTTGTCAAACAGCCTTATCAGGCAAGCACTTTAAGCTCGCCGATCAGCTTGTCAATGCGCTTTTTCAGCGCCTTCTTGGGCATCATGCCGACGAAGCCGTTAAGGTCCATTTCGCCCATGGTGGCGCTGCCGAGACCGGCGCAGATCCAGCCGTGGATAACTATTTCATTGGGGTTGTAAAACACCTGTGCAAACTGCATCGCCTGCGCCATACCTATGCCCAGCTTGTATACCTGAGTGCCGTTGTAGTCTGTAAGCTTAAAGCCCTCTCGCGCCATAAAGCCGTCGACGATCTGCCGTGCCGCAGCCGCGTTGCCGTTGTAGGGTACGTTGAATATAGATCTTGCCATTGTTTCGCCCTCCTTTTTGTGACGAAGGTATTATATCACACCCAATAGATGTTTTCAAACAGCTCGCTCATGGGGATGCCGTTAGCCGTGGGCTCGCCCTCGTTCCAGTCAACGACCAGCTTCATCCTTGCGATACTGCCGTCGGAGGTAATGAAATCTGCATAGGTTCCGTTATAGTCTATGCGGTAATAGGTCACCTCATCGCCCTTTTTAAGGCTGATGCTTCCTATGATATTGCCCTCCTCGTCCACAACGTCGGCGTCCATATCCTGCTTCAGCCTCAGCTTGACGTCAAAGGTGAAGATATCGCTGAGCCTGTGAGCGAGCCCGCTGCCGCCGAAAGCCGTGGGGCAGCGTCCGAAGGCGGTACCGACGGCGTCCGTCCGGTATTCGATGGCAAAATATCCCGGGTCGGTCACGAGCAGAGTATTCCAGATGTTAACGTCATATTTTGAAACGCTCGGGGTCATGACCTGCGAGCAGGCAATCTGCCCCATATAGTAGAGCCTGCCGTTCTGCACGGCTATCGTGCAAAGCGAGTCGCATTCATCGTTTGCGCCGAATACGTGTATGAAGTCCATGCCGCAGACATGGGTGACGAAGTACAGAGGGGTGTGTGCGCCGATCTCGATCTGCTCGAAATCGTATTCCTCGCCGTTGTATTCTGCTCTGATATGCGATGGCGCCGCTTTCACCGCTTTCAAAAGCAGCTCGCCAAGGCTCCCCTCCGCCTCGAAGCAGGTCTTGGTGCCTATGGGGAAATACATGGTATAGTCCTCGTTTTCGGGCTTGTACTCCTCGCGGAAAAGCTCGGAGTATTCGGCAAAGGGCAGACAGCAGCTCACGCCCTCCCTGCCGTCGTAAAGGAATACGGATACGCCGCAGCGGTCGAGAGTCCATACAGGGCGATCCACATAGTCCAACTGAGTCCAATACTGCTCCTCGGCGCGTGCTTCCGTACCGAGCCGCGCCAGCTTTTCGTTCACCGCTTCGGTAAAAGCGGTCACGTCGGTGACTATATCGGTAAGCGCAATCGCCTCGCCGGTTTGGCTGTCAAAGCAGCAGGAGCTCCAAAGCACCTGCGTTGATAATGCGGTCTCGGCAAAGCGATACAGCACGCTGTATACCTTGTCGTCGGCGCGGCGGACGAAAGCCTCCTGCACGAGACTTCCCCTGTCGACTTGAGTCGTGGAATGCTGAATGCTTGCACAGAGGGAGTGGTAGCGGAATATAAGCTCGTAGTAAAGGTTGTCGCTGTCATTGGCAATCGCTTTCGCAAGCTTGGGATATTCCGCGGCGCATTCGGGAGTAAGCTCTGTGTACTGATAGGTTACCCATGCGTATTCCCATCCGCCGGTCATCAAGCGGTCGCCTGCCTGCTGCCCTGCGGCGGAAACTACGTTGACGGAGAGTATGTGCTCGTCCGCCTCGCCGTCAGGCTCGCTGTCAACGAATGCACAGGCGGGATAAACGCTCGAAGCACCGTCATGAACGACCTCGAAGACATAGCCCTCGCCCTCGGCACGCAGCTCCACAACGTCATGATTGTCAAGAGTAATATCGTAAACGTAGTAATATTGCCCGCCCTCGTCATAAGCGGCTATGCTGCAGCGCTTTTGATAATCGTAAACAGGGCGGAAGAAATCCGCTTCGCCAACGCCTCCCGCAGGCACGTCCAAGGGATCATGGTCGGCATATTCGCTCATATAACCCGACCGGTAGGAGAGAAGCTGAAAGCTTAAATCCATATCGAGCGAGTTTTTATACAGCAGACCCTCGTGTACGGGGGCCTCTGTCGGCGCTTCGGCAGGCTCCTCGGTGGGTGCATCGGTCGCAGCCTCAGTCGGCCCGTCTGTCAGAAGAGCTTCGGGCGAGTCCGTCTCATTGGGCGTTTGCCCCGCGCCGGTGCAGCCCATTATCGAGACCGCCATCAAAATGCAGATGAGAAAAGCAAAAGTCCTTTTCATATTGCCCTCCTGTGATCGTTTTTTGAAAAAGGGCAGCCGTTTTAAGCCGCCCTTAAACATTATCGGTTTCTTATTTCTTACCGCGCTTTACCATCTCGGTAACGGCGAATGAGGCGACGTCGTCGGCATAGGTGCCTGCGCCGAAGCCCGCGTCGTAGCCAAGCTCCTTCGCGAGCTCGTGGGTAATACGCGCGCCGCCGCAGCAGAGTATGAACCTGTCGCGCAGACCCTCCGCTTCGAGGTATTCGACCAGCTCGGTGAGGTTCTGTATGTGGATGTCCTTCTGCGTGACGGTCTGCGAAACAAGCAGCACGTCGGCGTTGACCTCCAGCGCCTTCTGCACGAACTCCTCATTAGGGATCTGCGCGCCCCAGTTATAAGCCTCGATCATCTCGTAGCGCTCCAACCCATAATGCCCCGCAAAGCCCTTGCGGTTCATAATAGCGTCAATGCCCACGGTGTGAGCGTCGGTGCCGGTGGAGGCGCCTACCATGATGATCTTTCTGCCGAAATGCTCCCTTATGTAGTCGTTCGTCTCCTCCATGCTCATGGTCTCCGACTCGACCACCTGAACGTGAATGTTCTCGTAGTCGACGGTGTGAGCAACGGAGCCGTATACCACGTAGAAGGTGAACTCCTTGTCGAGCGTCTTCGCGCAGGCGACGTTGGGCTCGTCAACGCCCATCTTGCGAACGAGCTGACGCGCACATTCCATGCCGCGCTCGTCATTCTTAACGGGCAGGGTGAAGGAAAACTGCACCTTACCGTCGTTCATCGTGTCGCCGTATGCCTTGACCCGCGTCGGGTCGAAATGCGTGTCAAAATCCGCTTTATGCGTATTGTATAATCCGCTGCTCATACTTTACAAGCTCCTTTTCATAAGCTCAATGAAGGGGTTGAAGTATAAAGCGTCCTTCTGTGTAACGCCGGCAAGCCCCTTGCCGCCGTCGCGCGAGCGCTTGATGTCTGCAAATATGCCCCTCTCAAGAGTGGCAAAGAGCCCTATGCGCTCTATTTCGCCCAGAAGGTCAGTCGCCTTTTGAAGCACCTCGTTCGCCCTCGTTTCCATAATGCCGCCCTCTTTGAACTGAATGTCGTCCCCGAGGTCGTGCATCGTGCGGAAAATGTACTGCGCGTTTTCGATGGAAAGCGCACGGTCGCTCATGAACGGGGTGTGGATGGCCTCCGTAAGCATGCCCAGCAAATGCAGCTTCTGCCCCGTTAAGATGGTGACTATGTTGAACAGCGCATCCTGCACGTGCCCGCGGAATATGTTGCCCGTCATAAACTTGGTCGGCGGCATATACTTCAAGGGCGCCTTGGGGAAGATCTGCCTGGCCATCTGCGCCTGTGCAAGCTCGTAAAGGAAGCCGTTAGGCACGTCCGGGTCTATCTCAAAGGCATGACCCAAGCCCTGCTGCTCCTCGGGCAGACCCGCCTGCAAGGCAAACTGCTCGTTCAAAAACTGCGAAGCCAGCACCGTGTGCGCCTCCTCAACGGCGTCCGCCGTGGTGAGGTAGTTGTCCTCGCCCGTGTTGATTATAACGCCGGCAAAGCTGTTGATAACTCGGCTCATGTACTGGTCGATTATGGTCCTCTGCGGGTTGATATCGCGGAAGAGTATGCCGTAAAGCGCGTCATTCAGCATTACGTCAAGGCGCTCCAAAGCGCCCATAGCCGCTATTTCCGGCATACAAAGACCGGAGCAGTAGTTGCACAGCCTGATATAGCGGTGCTCCTCAGCGCCCACCTCGTCCAACGCTGCGCGCATAAGACGGAAGTTCTCCTGAGTGGCGTAGGTGCCGCCGAAGCCCTCGGTCGTAGCGCCGTAGGGAACGTAGTCCAAAAGGCTCTGTCCCGTAGTCCTTATTACGGCGATGATATCCGCGCCCTGCTTGGCAGCCGCCTTCGCCTGCGTGATATCCTCATAAATGTTGCCTGTGGCGACTATGACGTAGAGGTAGGGGTCGGTCTTGTCACCGTATTCGTTAAGGTACTCGTTACGCTGCGCAACGTTCCCCGAGATGCGGCGGACCGTAGCCTCCGCAACGGGCATTATGGCCGCCCTTATCGCCTCTATGGAGGCGGGGGGGAGGGAGGAAAGATCCGTTTCGCCCGCGTCGATCGCCTCGGCGATCTCCTGAGGGGTCTTGCCCGTTGCGACCATCGCGCTGCCGATAAGATAGGCGGCTCCGACGGAGAGCAGACCTTTCTCGGTGATATGATCCACTACCACGTTGGGCAGAGGCACGTCGAGCGCGTTTATGCCGTCAATGCCCAATAAACGGCAGACGGTACGCTCCACGGTGACGGTAGTGTGAAGGTCGATGAAAGACTGCACGTCCTCCGCAATACGCTTTGCGGAGGCGCGCGCCTTATCGACGTTTTCTTGGTTGAGTCTGAGTTTTTCAGTCATATAGTACTCCTCAGTCCGAATACTTGCTTTTTCATGGGGGTGCGGGGGCTGCAGCCCCTGCCGCATGTTGACCGCCGACGGCGGCGTGTACGGCGGAGGCGGAACAGTTGCGTTAGCAATTGGTTCCTTTATTTTTGAATGACCGTTCGTTTTGAATTCTTTCAAAACGAACAGTTCAAAAATGCAGCCTCGAAAAAGTCCGTACGGACTTTTTCGAAAGCTTAATGCTTCTTGCCTCTCTCGAGCCTTGCAAGACCTCTCGGCTCCAGCGAGATCGCGCCGTCCTTGCGGCCCTGCTCGAGACCGGCGACGCCAACGGGCTCCGTACGCTCGGCTCTCGCCTTGCGGCACTCCTCGCAATGGCAGTCCTCCTCGTAGTGCTCGGGCTCGGTATAGGTGGTGATAACGCCCTCGAAGTTCCTCAAAATGGTCTTCCTCGGGGTCTGGCTGATAACGTAGTTGGGCATGACGGGGGTCTTGCCGCCGCCGCCGGGAGCGTCGACTACGAAGGTGGGCACGGCATAGCCTGAGGTGTGACCCCTGAGCCCCTCGATTATCTCGATGCCCTTTGATACGGGTGTGCGGAAATGCGTAAGACCCATCGAAAGGTCGCAGACGTAGATGTAGTAGGGACGCACCCTGATGTATACCAGCGCCTGCACGAGCTTCTTCATAACGTGTACGCAGTCATTCACGCCATGCAGCAGCACCGTCTGGTTGCCGAGGGGGATGCCGGCGTCCGCAAGCCTTGCGCAGGCCGCCTTCGACTCCTCGGTGATCTCGTTGGGATGGTTGAAATGGGTGTTGACCCAGATGGGATGGTACTTTTTGAGCATATTGCAAAGCTCGGGAGTGATCCTCTGCGGGCATACTACGGGCGTCCTCGAGCCCAGACGGACTATCTCAACGTGGGGTATCTTGCGCAGCTCGGAGATGATGTACTCCAAACGCTCGTCGGAGATCATCAGGGCGTCACCGCCGGAAAGCAAAACGTCGCGTACCTCGGTGTGATTGCGGATGTACTCCAAGCAGCCCTCGATCTTATCCGCGGGTACCGCCTTGTCTGTCTGCCCCGCGAAGCGGCGCCTTGTGCAGTGGCGGCAGTACATGGAGCACTGGTCGGTGATGAGGAAAAGCACGCGGTCGGGGTACCTGTGGGTAAGCCCGGGAACGGGGGAGTCGGTATCCTCGTGAAGAGGATCGAGCTGATCCTCCGGCGCCTGATAAAGCTCGGCAGCCGTGGGGATGCACTGGCGCCTTATGGGATCGTAGGGATCGTCGGGGTTGATGAGGGAGAGGTAGTAGGGCGTTATCGCCATGCGCAGCGTGCCGAGGCACTGCCTCACGCCGTCCTCCTCCTCGGGGGTGAGGGTGATGTACTTTTTGAGCTCTTCGAGAGTCTCGATGCGGTTCCTCACCTGCCAATGCCAGTCATTCCACTGCTCGTCGGGTATATCCTTAAACAATCCGTAGGCGCGGCTCTCATGAATGGTGATCATATCAATATCCTTCCTTATATTTTCTTAATTGATGAAAGACGGCCGTTATGACCGTCGGCATAAAAGGCGCTCAGCCGATATAGGCGATATCCTTTATGGGCTCCGGCTCGTTCATGTAGGCGAAGAGCAGGAAAGTGCTGCCGTCCTTTTCAATGAACTGAGTAACGACGCAATAGAGCAGCGAACCTACCATGGTCTCGTTGGTGTAGTGCGCTTCAAGACGCAAAAGCCCGTCTTCCTCCTTCGCCTCAACGAAATCGGCGTCCTCTGCGGGCAGACCCGTGAGCGCGGCAAGGTAGGTCAAAAGCTCGCCATTGGGCATTTCGGCAAGCTCATCATAGGAGAGCCCGTCTTTAAGCGTGCCGGGACCGCCGGTCAAAAGACCCAGCCTGTCGGTGACCATGGAAAGCAGTACGCCGTTGTTGTCGGAAATGCTGAAACAGTCGTTATATGCAAAGGCAATGGTGCCGTTGTCAAACTGTCCGTATACGGCGCCGTCCTCCTCGGGCAGCGCCTCGTCGAGCGCAAGACCCTTATAGCGAACGTCGCTGAACAGCGGACCGTACTTTTCCACAGCGGAAGCAGGTGCAAACGAGGTCACGGTGTATATATCGCCGTTGGGCAGTATGTAGTCAACAATGCTGTTGTATTGACGAAGCCCCGTTGAGTATGAGGCAATGGCGTCCATTACGATAACGATATGGTCGTCAAGGGGCTTGAAGTCAAAGCTCTTGAACTCGATATCGGATACGCCCTGCGAGGATACGAGCCCCAACTGTATGGTGGTGACCCAGTCCTTTATCTCGTCCTCGGTGTAGGCGGCTATCGTCTCATAGCTGCGCCCCTCGGAAAGCTCGCCCACGTTGTACATCAGCACGCTGTTGTCATCCGGCCCCTTCGCAACGAATGAATCCCCCTCATCGGAAGACCTTGTGAAGTAGTTGGGATACATGAAGGTGATGGGGGTGGAGTCCTCATACTTTATGTTCATCACGGTGCCGCCCTCTTCAAGGAGCTTGCCGTAATCCACCTCTATATCGCCCGTCTCACGGCGCTTTTTATGGCAGCCGGAGGCAAAT
>CALEPU010000292.1 GCA_937913075.1 uncultured Clostridia bacterium | reverse complement strand
CCCGCCGGAGAGACACGGTTGAAAAAGCCCGAAGGGAGCCGTGGATATACCTCTGCTGTTTTTGACGGATGCGCTCCTGCCGCTTTACGGCTGTATGTGGGTGCAGCCGATTGTCGACGGAGCGGCGCCGGCGGTGTGCTTGGTTTTGTATAGGCGGGTAATGAGAAATCCGTAATTTGTAATGCCAAATTTGTAATTTTGAATTCGGAATTGAAATCTCCTTCGGCGATATGATATAATCCTCTCATGAAATTCGATGCTTTTCACGATCCCACATCAAGCGTTTACCGCGAGCCGTTCGGAGCCTTAGAGTGCGGCGGGACGGTGGTTTTACGTCTTTATCACAGAATGAACGGCGCGGCTTCCCTAAGAGTTTGGGATGGGGAAGAGCGCATAACAGAGCCCTTTGAGATCACGGAAAAGGACGGGGGAGTGCTCTGCTCTTTTCGCGTCCCCGCAAGGCGAAAGGGTATAATGTGGTACAGCTTCCGCATCGCGGCGGAGGAGGGCGTTTTGTATGTAGGCGCAGAGGACGGGGAGCTTCGTCTCGGCTGCTCTTTTTCGCATGAGCTGCCCAAGGATTTCAGGATAACGGTTTACGATAAGGATTTTGCCGTACCGGAGTGGTTCCGCGGGTGCATAACCTATCAGATCTTCCCGGACAGATTTTATCACGCGGCCGATCCGAAAGAGGATGAGGCGGCAGCTTACCACAGGCAGAGGGGCAGGCGCATCGACGTTAAAAGGTGGAGCGAGCAGGTCGATTATCTTCCGCGCGACGGCGCAAAGCATTACTCTCCGACGGATTTTTACCTTGGCAATTTTCGCGGGATAACGGAAAAAATACCGTATTTGAAGTCGCTCGGCGTTGGCGCTTTGTACTTAAACCCCATATTCGAGTCGCCGTATAATCACCGTTACAGCATTGCGGATTATTTAAAGCCGGATCCCCTCTTGGGCTCCGAGGAGGATTTTGCCGCCATGTGCGCCGCCCTAAAAAAAGAGGGCATAAGGGTGATACTCGACGGCGTGTTCTCCCACACCGGCGCGGACAGCGTTTATTTCAACCGGGACGGACATTACCCGAATTCCGGGGCATGCCAGAACGCTCCTTCGCCCTATGACAGCTGGTATGATTTTCGCCATTTTCCGGATGATTATCGAAGCTGGTGGGGATTCCGGGAGCTGCCTGAGGTGAACGAGCTCGACCCGGGATATATGGAGTTTATTGCGGGCGTGCTTAAAAAATGGATGATGCTCGGCGCGTCCGGCTGGCGGCTCGACGTTGCGGACGAGCTGCCGGATGAGTTTATCAAATTCCTCCGCGGGACGGTAAAGAGCATAGATCCCGAGGCGGTATTGATAGGCGAGGTTTGGGAGGACGCCGCCGTGAAGACGGGCGATACCGATGGGCGAGGAACTGTCGCGCGGCGCGGCTATACCGACGGCGATATGCTCGACGGCGTTATGGACTACCCCTTTGCCGACGCGGTCTGCGATTTTTTGACCACGCAGATGTTCTTTGACAACGACATGCTCTATTCATTTTTGTATAGACTTCAGTCGGCAGGAATTCATATTCCAGTTCTTGCAGGCATTA
>CALEPU010000291.1 GCA_937913075.1 uncultured Clostridia bacterium | reverse complement strand
TCGGCTACAGCTACTGCCTGAGCAGCGAGGTCAACTCCGACTATTATGACGACTATCAGAAGAACGTCGTGATCCCGGCAACAGGTCATAACTGGGGCGAGGCGACTTACGTCTGGACAGAGGATTACGGTACCTGCACGGCGACCCATATCTGCCAGAACGATCCTTCCCATACAGAGACCGAAATGGCCGTCTCCGCCTATCAGGTGGTAACGGAGCCCACCTATGATGCTCCCGGCCTCGGCCGCTATACCGTCGTGTTCGAGAATGTCGGTTTTGAGACCCAGACCTTCGACGTTGCGATAGCGCAGCTCGTCCACACCTCGCACACCCTTACCGTTTGCTACCTGTTTGCAGAGGGCGGCGACGCTGCCGAGCCTTATATCGGCACGGTCAACGAGGGAGATCCCTACTCCGTAACGAGTCCTGCCGTCGAGGGTTATACCGCCGATATTACAGTTGTTTCCGGCATAATGGGCGAAGAAGATGTTATTGTGGTTGTCACCTACACTGCGAACGAGCCGCAGACGGAAGTCCTTCTCGGCGACGCCAACGTCGACGGCGAGCTCACCTTCTCCGATATTTCGACCATCTATATGTATCTGCTCGGCCTCGACGAGCTTACCCCGCAGGGTCTGATCAATTCCGACGTCAACTTCGACGGCAGCGTTGATTTCAGCGATATCGCCATTATAAATATAATGCTGATCTGACGAACAAAGCTTGCCGAGAATACTCTCAATAATAGAAAAGCTCCTTCCCGCTTGTGCGGGAGGGAGCTTTTTTTATGGCTTTCCGTCAGCCTAAAATATACTCCATTAGCAGCTCAAACGTATTCCTGAGCCCGTCGATATGCGTTCGCTCGTAGCCGTGGCTGTTGGCGGTGCCGGGACCTATCGCCCCATGGCGTATATCGTGACCGGCGACTATGCTCGTGTCGCCGTCACTGCCATAGTGGGGCGTGAACACGTCGATAACGTGATCGACGCCTGCTTTTATTGCCGCGTCCCGAAGCTCGTTGGTCATTACCCAATGATAGGGGAAACGGCTGTCCTTTGCGAAAATCGAGACCTTGTGCTCGTCGGAGTTCTGGTCCGGGCCGGTCGGCGCAATGTCTATCGCAAGCACGTCGCGCACGTCCTCCGGCAGCCAGCTCGTGCCATGCCCTATCTCCTCATAAGCGGCAAAATAGGCGTAGACCTTCCTGTTCGGCTTCAAGCCCTGCTCCTTTAAGGCCTTTAAAGCGGTAAACAGCACTGCCGCGCAGGCTTTGTCGTCCACAAAGCGCGATTTGATGTAGCCGTTGGCAAACGTGAAGCGGGGCTCCAAGGCGATTATATCGCCTGTCTCTATCCCCAGAGCGCGCACGTCCGCAGCGCGTTTA
>CALEPU010000290.1 GCA_937913075.1 uncultured Clostridia bacterium | reverse complement strand
GGAGATCGACCTTTCGGCGTCTATCGCCGCGGCCATCTCGCTTGCGGGACCGCGCGTTATTACCACGCCGCCCGTCTGTGTATAGGTGCCGTTGCTGTCTATGCCGTCGGTATCGCCGCTGGGCGATACGGTAACGTCGAGGTAGCCGCCCGTTATGTTTACCTGCGGAGTATTGCTGCCGCTGCAGGCGTTTACGCCGTCGTCCGCCGCGGTGACAGTCGTACTGCCGCCCGAGATATTGATTACGTTTGCTTCGAGCCCCTCGTACGCGGTGTCAACCACTATCGTGCCGCCTTCTATATTGAGCTCGTTATCGGCATGTATGCCGTCGGCTCCCGAGACGGACTGCTGACCGCTCCAGCCTCCGCCGCCCCAGCCTCCGCCGAAGCCGCCGCCGCGATGACCTCCGGGACCCATATGCCCGCCGCCGGTAGCATTATCGGGGGAATAGACGGTAACGGTTACGGTGCCGCCTTCGATGTTTATATTGCCCGCGCCGTTGCCGCCGGCTTCAAAAGCCGTGCCCATGTCGGCATGGAGCCCGTCGTCATAGCTTGAAACGGTGACGGCGCCCGCCTCTATATTGAGCTCGTTCTGTGCTTTTATTCCCTTATAAGAGGTCGCGGTCGCGCTCTCGGCCGTATAGCTGCTGTAAGAGCCCGTGAATACGGTAAGGTTTGCCGCGCCGCCCTCTTCGTCGGCTGTCATTAAAAAGTCGTGCGCCGCCTGTATTCCGTCGCCCGCGGCATAGACCGCGATGCTGCCGCCGAAAAGCATTATATCTCCGCGGGTATTGCCCTGCTTATCGGCGTCGGTGTTCGAGGTCTTTATGCCGTCGCCGTTTGTGGAGATGGCGACTACCGTGCCGCTCTTAACGGTAACGGAATCGTTGCCTTTGAGAGCGTTGTTATAGGCTGTGACCTTGAGGGAGAGCTTTTGTACGGTAAGATCCTTCGTGGTATGCACGCCGTTGTTATAGCCCGCGTTGACAACGAGAGTGCCCGTGCCCTTGAGCTTTAAGTCGACCCTTGCGTATATCGCGGCGGAGCCCTGAGCATCGTCGTCGGCGGTTTTCGCCTGACGCTCGTCGTTGATGACGTTATCGGTGCCCGCTTTTGCGGAGATCTCGACCTTATCCGCCGAGAGGAGCTTTATGGGGGAGTCGGCTGAGTTCGTTATAGTAACGCCGTTGAGCTCCAAAATGACCTCGTCGTTTTCGCCCGCTTCGACTATTATCTGCCCTTCGAGCGCGCCCGAAAGGGAATAAGTACCCGCCGCGGTTACGGTGAAGGTGCTGCCGTCCCTGGTGAAGACGCCGTCCTCCGTGGACATGGTAAACTCACCCGTCGTCTCAACAGCCGAGACCGAGCTGTCGGAGGCGGCAGTCGCCTCTGCATAGTCGGTGCTCTGCGCCTGCGTCCCCTCGGTCTGCTGCGATCCGCTGTCTGTCGCCTGTGCGGTCTGCTGCGAATTGCCGCCTATCGAAATTATATTGCAGCCGCAGAAAACGGCGGCAAGGGCTATGCAAAGCGCTGTGATAAGCGCTCTTTTAAAATACAAGCTTTTCATATTAACTGCCTCCTATTCACGTCTATTTTAATATTGCGTAATTTTATCACAGCCCAACCCTCAAAGCAATGTCACCGCGGCAACATTCCGTGACAATACCGTGACAAAAATAACGTGTATTGACGCAATTCATATAAGACCCGGGCTTTATTTATATTGAAGAATATGGTATCATATCATTGTTATCACCGAATATTTTTGGGAGGTTTATATGGAAAAGAGCTTTGAGAGCAAGCTGCGTCAGTATGCGCGGCTGGTAGTAAGCGTGGGCGTCAACGTGCAGAAGGGGCAGCCGGTTATGATTGCCTGTCCCGTGGACTGCGCGTATTTTGCGCGTATGCTGACAGAGGAGGCGTATAAAGCCGGCGCGAAGGACGTTATCATAAGCTGGCGCGACGATTTCTGCTCACGTCAGCATTGGCTTTATGCCGATGACAGCCTGTTTGACGCCGTCTACCCCTGGGAGGCGGATCAGCGCAACACCCTCGGGCGCGAGGGCGTGGCGTACATCGCCATTTCCGCACAGGATCCTGAGAATTTGAAGGGCGTCGATCCCGAGCGTCAGCGCCGCTACAATATTGCCGCAGGGCGTGATCTTAAAGAGTTCTACCGCTTGGAGATGTCAAACGGTTTCCCGTGGTGCGTAGTTTCTATACCCATACCCGCATGGGCTAAAAAGGTATTCCCCAACGCCTCGGAGGAGGAAGCTATGGCTATGCTGTGGGACGAGATATTCAATGCCGTCCGTATAAAAGAGGGCGGAGACGCCGTTGCAGAGTGGCATGAGCACTGCAAGAGGCTTGAAGAAAACGCAAAGAAGATGACCCAATACGCCTTTGCCGAGCTGCATTATAAAAACTCCGCCGGCACCGATCTTAAAGTCAAAATGCCCGATAACCACATCTGGCTCGCAGGCGGTGACGACGCAAAATCGGGCGTGCGCTTTGTTGCCAATATGCCCACAGAGGAGGTCTTCTCGGCTCCCCTGCGCACGGGCGTCGACGGCACTCTCGTCGCAACGAAGCCCCTCGTATTAAACGGCAACGTAGTCGAGGGTATTAAGTTTACCTTTAAGGACGGGCGCATCGAAAGCATACACGCCGACGCCAATGAGCAAACCCTTAAAAACGAGGTCGGTCTCGACGAAGGCTCCCATTACCTCGGCGAGATCGCGCTCGTGCCCTACGACTCGCCCATATCCTTAAGCGGAGTGCTCTTTTTCAACACCCTTTTCGACGAGAACGCATCCTGCCATTTTGCCTTCGGCGAGGCTTATCCCGCCTGCGTAGAGGGCGGCGACGACCTATCTCCCGAGGAGCTTTTAGCGAGAGGCATCAACGCCGAGAGCAACACCCACGTCGATTTCATGGTCGGCTCCCGCGACCTTACTATAACGGGCGTCACCAAGGACGGCAGGGAGATCCCCGTATTCGTCAACGGCAATTTTGCGATATAAGAGATAAAAAAAGGCGGTGCAGCTCCATTGAACTGCACCGCTTTATTATTACTCGGCGAGCGCGATTATCGCGTCTGCTATCATGTGCGCGTCGAACATGAGATCCTCTATCGAGATGAACTCATTGGGCATATGCACGGGAGCGGGCTTGCCGGGGATCTCGCAGCCGAAGGCAACGGCGTTTTCAAAGGCACGCGCATAGGTGCCGCCGCCTATTGCAAGCGGGGGCAGATAGTCGCCGGTGCGGTCGCCGTAGACCTTTAACAGCTTGGAAACGAGCTCGCTTTCGGCGGGCACGAAGAGCCCGTGCTGAGCGTGCTCATGGGTTATCTGCATGCCGAGCGCAGCAGTCTGCTTTGCCTTGACCTCCTCGGCGGAAAGGGAGATAGGATGGCGCACGTCTATTTTGAAATCAGCAATGCCGTCTGCGTTCCATTCTATAACGCCGGGGTTTAATGTGAGCCTGCCGCTCGCGTCCGTAACGTCAAGACCCATATCCTCGCCGTGCATGCCGAGCCCCAGCGCCTTATGCATGGCGGCAACGGTCTCGCCGTCAATGCCGCCGAAATTCATCTCGTTCAGCACCGCGAAAGCGGCCTGTATGGAGTTTTTGCCCAGCTCGGGGGTGGAGGCATGGGCGTCAAGACCGATGACGTTCAGCTCGCAGCCGCCTACGACGGCCTTGAGCTCATACTCGAATTCGTGAAGATACCTGTATTTTAGCTTTGCCCTGTTGACAGCCGCGCTGACGGCAATTGCGCTGCGGGGGATGAATATCTCCGTCCTGCCGGGAACCACGTTGGGACGGGTGCCCGCCTTAATGCGGAGCTTGGAGGGGAAATGCTTTTCAAAGGTGGTGTGCAGTATTCCCTTCTCCGAGTTGACGACAGGATACTCTCCGTCGGGAGTGAACGCCAATGTAGGCGCCTCGCCGTGCTGCTTGTAATAATCCATACAGCCCCAGCCTGTTTCCTCGTTGGTGCCGAGTATTATGCGCACGCGGCGGCGAAGCTTTATACCCGCCTCCTTTACGGCGGCAAGCGCGTACATAGCGGCAAACGCGGGACCCTTATCGTCAAGCGTGCCCCTGCCGAACATGATATCATCCTTAATGACCGCGGCATAAGGGGGGTTGTCCCAACCGGTGCCCTCTGGCACTACGTCCAGATGACAGAGTATGCCGAGCATCTCCTCGCCCTCGCCATACTCGGCGCAGCCGACGTAGCCCTCCATATCGGTGGTTTTGAGCCCGAGCTTTTCAGCCGTGGCAAGCGCGTGATCGAGTGCGCGGCGGACCTCTTTGCCGAAGGGAGCGCCGGGCTCGGGCTTGCCCTCAACACTGGGGATATGGATGCTCTGCTGCAAGCTTTCGATAAGCTGCTGCTTGTTTTTTTCGATAATGGCGTCAACGGTTTTGTTCATACTGTATTCCCTTTCTGCCGCTTTGGGCTGTTTATTTTTTCATATAGATCATATAAAGCATCTGCCTGATGCAGGTATCCGTTTTTCGATCAGTTCATCATACCGAAGCCGCGCCCGACGACCTCTGTCGTCTCTATAACGGAGAACAGCGCATTGGGATCGTGATCCTTAACTATCTTTTTGAGCTTTGCAAGCTCCGTGGTCTTAACAAGGCAGTAGACCAGCTTGCGTGGCTGTCCGGTGTATGCGCCCTCGGCATGTATATAGGTAACGCCTCGGTGCATGTCCTGCATAACGTGGGGCGCTATCTCGTCCCACTCCTCGCTGATTATGAAAACGCTCATAGTATGGTTTACGCCGCGCATGGCGAAATTGAACGCCGTATTGCAGACAAACATCGCCAGCATGGACAAAAGCGCGGTCTCTATGCCGTAGAAGAAGCCCAGCACCGTCATTATAATGAGGTTGAAGCAGATATTTATGGAGCCTATCTGTATCGAGAGCTTGCGGCTTATGATAACGGAAATGACGTCTATACCGCCGAGCGTTGCGCCCCTTCTGACTATCGGAGCGCCGGTGACGCCGATTATCGCCGCGCCCACCATTGCGGAAAGCATTGCGTTGCCATCGCCGAGACCGCCGCTCTGCGCAATCTGACGGATTATCGGCAGCTCAAAAAACAGCGAGTATAAAATCGTTGCTATAAAGCTGAAAATAACGAATTTCCACCCCTGATGCTTTATGCCTGCCAAGCCTATTGGGATATTGAGCGCTATCATGACTACCCATTTGGGCAGGCTCGTTAAATAATTGACCAGCATCGCAACACCCGTAACGCCTCCGGAGAGGAAGTGATACGGCTCGTAAAAATAGGCGAGCACAAGCGTCTGTATGAAGCAGACGACTGCTATCATAAGCAGCGTTACCGAATCGTATTTGAAGTTGAAGCCCTTATCGTATGGACCAAAGGGCTTTTTTTGCAGAGCGCCCTCGAAGGGCTTTGCGGCGGTACCTTTCTTTTCCATCTGTATATCCTTTGTGTTAAGTAAAAACGCGGTCTTTAACGCGGGCACGGGAGCTTATCAAAATACGAAATGCGTTACGTACTGATCGAGCACTACCAATATGCCGAGCGCCGCCGTATAGATTATAAAGCCGTTGAAGCTGCGCTTCGTTATGAGGCGGAGCATAAAGCGCATCGCGAGCCAGCCCGATACGCCTGCGGCTATCATTGCAGCGAGAATGCCGTACCATGTAAAATAACCCGTGCCGAACTCGATAAGCTCGGGCAGCTCTAAAACGGCGCCGCCCAATATTGCGGGTATGGAGAGCAGGAAGGAGAATTCCGCCGCCTCATCCTTTTTCATGCCGGTGCAGAGAGCGCCGGTAATAGTTGCGCCGGAGCGCGATATGCCGGGCAGCACCGCAACGCCCTGCATGGCGCCGATAATTACCGCGCGCCACCATTTCATATTAGAGCAGGTGATATCGCGGGCGAGATAGGTCTTTGCAAACTCGGCAACGGTCAAAAGCATTGCTGTGAATATGAAGCAGAAGCCGAGAAATCTGCCGTCCTCTGCGAAATCTATGACCTTTTTAAAGACGAGAGTCATTACTGCGGTAACGGCGGTGGCCACAATGAGCCAAAGCGTTTTCCACTGTATGGGATGCTTTAAAATATCCATGACCTGCTTTCTGAAAACGATAAGCACCGCGGCGAGCGTCGCAACGTGCAGAAGCACCGTCATAAGCATACCGCCCTCCGTAATGCCGAAAAGCTTTTCGGTAAGCAGAACATGCCCGCTCGAGGATATGGGCAGGAACTCGCCCAAGCCCTGCACGAGACCGAGCACGAGATATTTCAGCAATTCTATAAACTCCGCCATAGCAAACTCCTTATGCCTATTACTTCACTTTATATAGTAGCATCTTATGAGCATTTTTTCAAGTTTAATATGAGTGTGATATATGAACGGCGTGTGAATTTTTGAAAAAACGGGCTATATTTTAAAAAACATGTTGCATCAAGAGCGAAAATCAGCTAAAATAAAATGCTGAGATATTATGCGGCGCTATGCCTGCAAAGCATACACAGCGGCACGGAATCTCAAAATACAGCTTGATCATTACCGCCGGCGTACCTGTAAGGCGCCGCGGTTCATATACCAAAGGGGGTCAATGTGAGCCTTTCACTCGAAGTTAAAAAGTTTATCAATTCCGAGCACACGGGCGAATTCGTTTCCGTAGTGCTGCCCAGCGAGCTGCCCGTGGAAAGGGCGGAGGTACGCGAGGTCAACCGTGACCGCTCCGCCGCAAGCTCCGCAAAGAACGTCGCCGAGAACAAGGCGCGCCTTGCCCATAAGGCTAAGGAGAAGGCGGAGTCCACCTTAAAAGCGAGGAACGGCAAGCAGGCAGAGGTAGAGTCCCTTTTGAAAAAGAGGGACGGACTTAAAAAGCGGCTCGACGATATGCAGCCCGAGCTTGACAGAAAGCGCCTTGCCTTTGAAAAAGCAAAGGCGGATTTTGAAGATAAAAACAGCGTCTTTTTAAAGGCGAGCGAGGATCTTTCCTCTGCCGAGGCGGCTTACAGCGCCGCTGCCGAGGCTGAGAACGAGGCGGTTCTGCTTTTGAACGAGTGCCGCGCAAGGAAGAGCGGCGCAGACGCTGCGCTTACCGCTGCCTCCGAGGGCGGCAAAAAGCACGATGGCGCCGTCAGCACCGCTCGGGGCGAGCTTGCAGAGGCGCAGGTGCTTGCCGACAACGCACAGGCGGCTTTCGAGGCTGCCGATAAGGCGGAAGGCAAGAAGGACGAGGAATACAGAGAGCTTGTAAATACCGTCGCCCAGCTTCAGGGTCTGCAAAAGAGCGAGGCAAAACGCGCCGCCGACTGTCAGAAGGCGCTTTCCGCAGCGGCGAAGGAGCTGACAAGGGCCTCCTCCGAATATTCCTCCGCGAGCGAAGCAGTGGCTTCGCAGGAGCGTCTTATAAACGAGAGCGCCAAGCACGACACCGACGCGCAGAGGGACAGGCTCAATTCATTGAAGCAAAAGCAGGCTGCTGCAAAGGCAAAATTCGACGCTGCGCAGAAGGCAAATAACGATGCGGACGAGCAGGCAAAGGCTGCCGATACCGCAAGAAGCAATGCCGATATCAATTATACCGAAGCAAGCGCGAAGCTTTCCCGCTGCAAGGCGGAGCTTGACGAGCTGAAGGCCAAGACCCAGGAAGCCTCTATGAAGGCTGCCGAGGCTAAGGCTAAATATACTTCGCTTTCCTCCGGCTATGAACAGTCGCAGGGCGCCGCTAAAAGCTCCGCGGAGGATATCGCCGCAAGAAGGCAGGATGTTGTCGACGCCGAGAGGGCGCTCCTGAACGCCGAGAGCGACGCCGCCGTCAAAAAGGAAAAGGCTGCCGTACTTAAAGCCGCCTTTGATAAGGCGCGCGCTTTTATGGAGGAAAAGCAGTCCGTCGCCAAGAAGAGCGAGCGCGAGTATGAGAGCGAGCAGCAGGCGTTTGTCAAGGCGGACTCCGCATACGAGGATATAGAGCATGAATGGGAAAGCGCCGATTCCCTTTACGACTACGGAAAAAAGGAGCTCGAGGCGCTTGAAGCGCAGCTCGAGACAGACAGGCGTTTGAGCCGCGATGCGGATAATATAGCCGCCGACAGCGAGGCTGAGGCGGAGAGGCTGCGGCTTTCCGTCCGCACTATAAACACCAAATACGAGACTGCGAATATCCACTACATACAACAGGGCAAGGGCGAGGATTTGATCCTAATTCATTCCGTCGGTCAGTCGCTCTATACCTTCCGTGAGCTGATAACGTGGCTCAGCGGCTATTTCCGTGTTACGGCATTGGATCTTGTCGGCTTCGGTTACAGTGACAAGCCCTACTATTTTGATTATACATTGGACGAGATGGCGGATTTTATAGACCGCTTCATGTCCGAGCTTGGTATAAACACTGCCAACTTCTTCGGTTTTTCGATGGGAGCGGGGTACGTTATCAATTTTGCGAAGCGTTATCCCGAGAGGGTCGAGAGATTGGTTTTGATGTGTCCCGGCGGCATAACGCCCGATATGCCGCTTTCCGTCCGTATGCTGCAAAGCGGGCTTTTCGGCGGAATTGCATCAAAGCTTTACAACCTCAAATCCGTCAATAAGATGCTTAATGAGTGCTTCTTCGATCTGACAAATCTAACCGACGATCTGCTCGTTGAATATTACCGTCCCGCTTCCACGCCCGACTGCCGTCGTGTTGTGCGTACCTGTATCGCCAATTACGATGACGAAGGCATACTCAATTCCCTTCGTGATATAGGCGCGGAGACGCTGCTGCTCTGGGGCAACGAGGATAAATGGCATCCCACCGAGATGAGCGACATATTCCGCAACGTGCTTCCCAACGTCAAGTACAGCGTTGTAAGGAACGCGGGTCACCTCGCCCATGAGGAAAAGGCGGAGAAGGTAGCTCACCTTATCAAGACATTTATCCCCTGTGGATATGAGGAATAAAAGTGGATTAATTCCACAGAGTTTTTCGGGTTTTCCACATATTTAATACACTGTGGATAAGGAAAACCCTTAAAATTAGGAAAGTGTTGGTAAGTATTTAAACCCTTCACAGCTTTTCCACTTTCTGCTGACAGGTAAAAATCCTTGCGCAGAAAGGCCAAAAAACGCTTTTCAACGCTTTCCACAGGTACTGATAATACTGCTGTTTTATAAATATAGATTTTAATTCGATCGGGAGGCACCGCTTTATGAAGTTTTATGTTGAGTCGCAGGAGCTTACAGCAGCGCTGGCGATAGTTACGAAAGCGCTTTCACCCAATGCCGAGAATGAGCTTTTAAAGGGTATTTATATGAGCGCCTTCGGAAATGAGCTCTATTTAAAATGCTCCGATTCCTCCATACAGATAGAAACAAAGGTTCCCTGCATCGTTGAGGATGACGGCGTTGCCGTTATGCCCGGAAGGATCACCGCCGATCTTATTCGCAGGATGAAGGGCAAGACCGTGGATTTCGAGTCGCAGGACAATACAATGACCATAAGCTGCGGAAGGACTGTCGGCGAGCTCCAATTCTTTGAGGGCAAGGATTATCCCTCTATGGACGATCTCAACGGCGATATGAAGTTCAGTATAAAGCAAAACGTATTCCGCTCTATGATAAGGCAGACTGCTATATGCTGCGCCGACGAAAAGGAGGCAAAGGCGATACTTCGCGGTATTTTTATGGAGTTTACCGATGAAGGCGTGCTCAATATGGTAGCTCTGGACGGCTTCCGCCTTGCAATAAGGAGTGAAAAGGCTCAGGTTCAGGGCAATAAGCGCAACGTGGTAGTGCCATGCCGCACTATGCTCGACATTGCTTCAATACTTGCCGATACCGACGATGAGATGACTGTGACGTTCTCTCAGAGCCATATCTCCATCGACCTCGGTGATACGAAGATAAAGTCCCGTCTGTTAAAGGGAGAGTACATCAATTACCGCAACATACTTCCCTCGGTGTTCAACACAAGGGTCGTTATAGAAAGGGAGCCTTATTTAAAGAGCGTTGAGCTTGCGGCGCTTATAGCCGGCGATACGCAGAACAATCTCGTCCGTATGGATTTCACATCCGATATGCTGAATATCAGTGCGAGGAGCGAGGCCGGCAGGATAAACGAGTCTACGGATATAAATCTCACGGGCAGCCCAATAGAGATAGCGTTCAACGCAAAGTACATATCCGATATAGTTAAATCCATCGACGATGAGTATATTTCCATGAGCATGACGAGCAGCGTTACTCCCTGCGTTATAGAGCCCGTGCAGGGCGGTAATTACTACTATCTTGTGCTGCCCGTAAGGCTTTTGGTAAGGGCATAATAAGGGCTTTTTCAAAATGTTGTGTCTTGATGCTTATCATTGCACAACATTTTGTTATTACAGCATAAGAGGAGTATCACAAAAACAGCTTATTTCATATAGAGTTTTTGGGAATATATTTTAATAAATCACTCATTTTTATGTTGACACGGAGCCTGCGTTGTGATAAAGTAATAAGGTACCCCCGTGAGGGGGTATTATTTAGCTTGTATATAGGTCTTTATACAGGCTGAAGCGGAAGGCCGAAATAAACTATCGGTCGCTATAACCGCAATCTTTAAGGAGGATGAAACCATGCGCGTAAAGATCACACTTGCCTGCACCGAGTGCAAGCAGAGGAACTACAATACGTTTAAGAACAAGAAGAACGATCCCGATCGTATTGAGTTCAACAAGTATTGCCGTTTTTGCCGTAAGCACACCCTGCACAGGGAAGCCAAGTAAGGTTTAAAGGTCAGGTACAATTATGGCTAATAACGAAGTTGCAAAGGGGTTCTTTCCCAAAATAAAGGCTTTCTTCGGCAGGCTCGGCAAATTTTTCAAAGAGGTCACCGCTGAGGTAAAGCAGCTTACATGGCCCACTTGGAAGGAGCTTTTGAATTACTGCCTGGCAGTAGTCTGCTTTGTAGCGCTGATGGCGCTGATAATCGGTCTGCTCGATCTGGCATTCGGCTCTGCGATGCAGTTCCTTGCAGGTCTCGGTAAGTAATAGGCTTATATCGGTATAAAAGATGGCAGATGAGGTCAAAAACACGATGAATACCGCAGGCGATGAAGCGCCTGTTATCACAAGCGAGGACAGGACTCATTATGATGATGAGACCCCTATCGAGCCCCGCTGGTATGTCGTACACACCTATTCCGGTTATGAGAACAAGGTCAAGGAGGATCTTGAAAAGACCATAGAAAACCGCGGTCTTCAAAACCTCATTTTAGAGGTCAAGTATCCTACCGAGACGGTGACGGAGACGAGGGAGGGCAATAAAAAGCCCAAGTCCTATCAGCGCAAGGTGTATCCCGGCTACGTTATGGTCAAGATGATCATGACGGACAGCACATGGTATATCGTTCGCAATACCCGCGGCGTTACAAGCTTTGTCGGCTCCGGCAATAAGCCCATCCCCCTCACCGATGAGGAGGTCACGGCGATGGGTGTTGAGCGCATCAGCCTCAAGATCGACATCGAAGTCGGTGAGAATGTGCGCATAGTCTCCGGTCCGTTTGCCAACTTTATCGGCACCGTTGACGCTATCGACGCCGAAACACAAAAGATCAAGCTCAAGGTTTCCCTCTTCGGTAAAGAGACCCCTATGGAGCTGGATTTTGTGGATATCCAAAAGCTCTGATAGAGCAAAACAATATCACGTATGTATCCCATTAGGGTTTGCATAGTGGGAGGACAGGGGTAAAGGCTTGCCCCACAACTCCGCAAGTACCACAATTTTTTAGGAGGAAATTAAAAATGGCAAAGAAAGTTACTGGCTTTGTCAAGCTGCAGATCCCTGCGGGTAAAGCTACGCCCGCACCGCCCGTTGGCCCCGCTCTTGGTCAGCACGGCGTCAACATCATGGGCTTCTGCAAGGAGTTCAATGAGCGTACCGCTAAGCAGGCCGGTCTGATAATCCCCGTTGTTATCACGGTTTATCAGGATCGTTCCTTCACATTCATCACCAAGACTCCGCCCGCATCCGTTCTTATCAAGAAGGCTTGCGGTATCGAGAGCGGCTCCGGCGTCCCCAACAAGACCAAGGTAGCTAATATAACCAAGGCTCAGATCAAGGAGATCGCCGAGCTCAAGATGCCCGATCTCAACGCCGGTTCCGTTGAGGCGGCCATGAGCATGGTAGCAGGCACCGCCCGCAGCATGGGCGTCGTCGTTGTAGACTGATGAGGTGACAATATGAAGCACGGTAAGAAATATAACGAAAGCATCAAGAATATCGACAAGCAGAAGCTTTACGATCCCGCTGAGGGCATCGAGGCCGTTCTTTCCACCGCAAAGGCCAAGTTCGACGAGACCATCGAGGCTCACATCCGTCTGGGTGTTGACTCCCGTCACGCCGATCAGCAGGTTCGCGGCGCAGTCGTTCTGCCCCACGGCACCGGCCGCGTTGTACGCGTGCTCGTCTTCGCCAAGGGCGATAAGGCTCGTGAGGCTCAGGAAGCCGGCGCTGATTTCGTAGGCGATGAGGATCTCGTTAAGAAGATCCAGACCGAAAACTGGTTCGGTTTCGACGTCTGCGTTGCCACTCCCGATATGATGGGCGTTGTCGGCCGTATCGGTCGTGTGCTCGGTCCTAAGGGCTTAATGCCTAACCCCAAGAGCGGCACCGTCACCACCGACGTAGCAAAGGCTATCGCCGATATCAAAGCCGGTAAGGTAGAGTATCGTGTTGATAAGACCAACATCTGCCATTGCCCCATCGGCAAGGCAAGCTTCGGTAAGGATAAGCTCGTTGAGAACCTCAACACCCTTATGGATGCTATCATCAAGGCTAAGCCCGCTGCTGCAAAGGGTACCTACATCAAGTCCCTCGTTCTGTCCAGCACCATGGGCCCCGGCGTTAAGTTCAACGGTACCAGGTTCGGCAACTGATTAGGCAGAATAAGGCGCAGGAAAGCGGCGCAGAACTAAATAATATATTTTACTCCCACTGCAATTTGCGTGGGAGTTTTGCATCTTAAACGGTGTAAGGACTTACAGATGAAAGGGTCGGCCAATGGATGACGGCAAGATATTGGCTCTGCTTTTTGCCCGCGACGAACAGGCTTTAAGCTTTATCGCGGCCAAGTACGGCGGGCTGTGCAGCAGCATTATTGCGAATATTTTAAAGGATAAGCGCGACGTTGAGGAATGTATCTCCAACGTTTATATAAAGCTGTGGCAGAGCATACCTCCGGCGGAGCCGAAAAACCTCAAAGCCTATATCGCAAAGACTGCAAGAAACGAGGCGCTTATGCGTCTGCGCTCGGCAAAAAACAAGCTCGAAACCGAGGCGCTGCCCTTCGAGGAGCTTGAAGCGGTGCTTCCTCATATCGAAACAGAGGCGGAGACAGGCGAGCTGCGCGATGCGATAGAACGGTTTTTGAAGGAGCAGCCGTATGAGAAAAGGGTAGTATTCATGCGTCGCTATTGGTTTTTTGACTCGATTGAGGATATTTCACACCGCTTAGGAATAACAAAAAGCAAGGCGGCGTCGATGCTTTTCAGACTCCGTAATGAGCTGAAAAGAGCACTTGAAAAGGAGGAGCTTATATGAACGATAAATTATTTACAGCATTAGGCGCTCTTACAGAGCTGGACGACGCTCTAATAGCCGAGGCCGCGGATGTGAAAATGGCTTCATACTCTATAATCAAAAGGCTTGTTATTCCGGCGGCAGCCGCTGCCGTAATAGTCGCCGCCGCTCTTGTGACCGCAAAACTTGTAAAGAAGCCAAACGGCAAGGAGGCATTTCTGACGCCCTTTTTAACGGAGCCTTCTTCGACCGAATTTATAGCGGAGCCGACCGAGGAATTAGAGCCTTTTACTCCCGAACCCACGCAGGCGAACGATATAGAGACCACGAGCTTGCCAATGACCGACTATTCGCCCTTGCCCTCCTCAACTGTTGAAGCGACTTCGTCGTCGGAGGGATCGCCCGAGGCTACTCCCGCAGCTACGCCAATGAGCACGCCCGCTCCAACCGCTGAGCCTACCGCAGAGCCTACTTCAAACCCGACTCCGCAGCCAACTTCTTCGACCACTTCGGAGCCCGTTATGGAGACTTTGACTTATTATTCCCTTGCCGATTTTGTCAGCGCAGTGCGTGCGCAGGAGCATTGGCTGCTTAACAATATTGACTGCTATTATACCCTGCGCGGAGCGCCGGAGGGCAGCGTACTTAACAGCATAGTTGTTAACTTGGATACCGTGGATTATAATTACAGCATTGCAGGTAAAGACTTTGTATTCTCATGGATGAGGGATATAAACGCTTCTCGCGCTTATTATTATAGTCTTATCAATAATAACAATGGCAACTGGCATGATGAGCTTTATGTATTCCTTTCACAAGCGGGTAAATATTATGCTGTGAGGATGGATAACGAGCATCTGCTCCGCTTCCGCTATGCCGGCGACTGCACGGAGGATGAGATGGTATCGTATTGCAGAGTTATAAGGTATGCTTTGTAAGCTTGGAACGAGCAAATATGAAAAGGTTTTTAAGTATTTTACTCATTATCCTCATTGCAGGCTCGGCTTTTACCGGCTGCTCATATAATGAAAAATCAGGTGAAGTTATTTCAACCGCTTATCCGACGGAAGCTAATGCTGATGAGATCGCAGAATACGAGTTTCCCAAGGAAGGCTATTTAAAGCTTTACAGTAACGGCGTGGAGCAGGAGACATATGAGTATTTCTATTACAGCACAACGGCTTATTATGAGGACGGAGCGCCAAAGGGCTTTTTGAGCGGTGACGGCGAAGGCTTCTTTACACCTATGGAGGATAAGCTTCAATATCTTCCGGTGATAAGTGGTTACTGCCGCATTGAAGGTCTTGACGTAAGGCTTATTGAAGGAGCAAGGATAACGCAGATAAGGGCTTATTTTTATAAGACCCCTAACGGCGGGCTCGAAATGGACTCATTCAACAGCTTGACAGAGTTCAATAAGGTCTTTATTGAAAGCACAGGACATTTGATAATAGATATTACAGTGCTTTTCGAGGGTCCTTATATTAAGGAGCTTGATGGCCGCGAAAACTGGGCTATGGATTACGCTTTCATCATTACCGACAGCCCCTCTGCATTTCCTGCCGTATGTCCAGGTGAACAATGAAGCAAATAGTATATTGCAAAAAAGCCGTTCAAACGGCTTTTTTTTGTGCTGATTGTTTGGTATAATTCATCTGTTAAAATCTTTTTTTGCAAAGGAGATATTACCATGCCCGTTAATCTTAAAGGACGTCACCTTTTGACCCTCAAGGATTTCACCCCCGAGGAGATAATGTATCTGCTCGACCTCGCTGCCGACCTTAAAGCCAAGAAGCGCGCCGGCATCAAGGGCGATCTTATGGAAGGTAAGAACGTAGTTCTGCTTTTCGAAAAGACCTCCACCCGTACCCGCTGTGCTTTTGAGGTCGCCGCTTACGACGAGGGCGCTAACGTAACCTTCCTTTCCAACTCCCAGATGGGCAAGAAGGAGAGCCTTGAGGACACCGCGAAGGTTCTCGGCCGCTTCTATGACGGCATCGAGTTCCGCGGCTTCAAGCAGGAGACTGTTGAGCTTCTGGCCAAGTACGCAGGCGTACCCGTATGGAACGGTCTTACCGATATGTTCCATCCCACCCAGGTGCTCGCAGACCTGCTGACCATCCGTGAGCATGTTGCGAAGCCCGTCAATAAGGTAAAGCTCGTTTACGTAGGCGACGCCCGCAACAACATGGGCAATTCCCTCATGATCATCTCCGCGAAGCTCGGTATGCACTTTGTTGGCATTGCTCCCAAGTGCCTGTGGCCCGAGGAGGGTCTTGTTTCCGAGATGCGCGAGCTTGCCGCCGAGACCGGCGCAAAGATTGACTTCTCTGAGGATATCGCCGCTGTTGACGGCGCAGACGCCATCTATACCGACGTTTGGGTATCCATGGGCGAGGAGGATCAGTTCGCAGAGCGCATCAAGCTCCTTGAGCCGTATCGCGTAACTATGGATATGATGAAGATGACCCACAACCCCGACGTTATCTTCCTGCACTGCCTGCCCAGCTTCCACGACCTTGAGACTTCTGTCGGTCGTGACATTTACGAGAAGTTCGGCCTTAAAGAGATGGAGGTATCCGACGAGGTATTCCGTTCCTCTATGAGCAAGGTATTCGACGAGGCGGAGAACCGTATGCACACCATCAAGGCAGTCATGGTCGCCACCATCGGCAAATAATAACGCTAACGCTTTCAAAGAAGGCCCTTCGGGTCTTCTTTGAGTTTTGGCATTTTTGAACTGCTCGGTTTCAAAGCATACGCTTTTAAGCCTCACGGTCGTTCAAAAATATTGGAACCAAAGCCTCCGGTTTTGTTCCGCTTTCGCCGTACACGCCGCCGAAAACGGTTTATAATAGGTAGGGGCAGCGACCCCGGCACCCCCGTGGGATAAGAAAAAAAGGAGCTCACCGGGAGCCCCTTTTATATTCTTGTTATCAATACTGATAGAACCCCTTGCCTGTTTTCCTGCCCAAAAGATTTGCGCGCACCATTTTACGCAGCAGGGTATGGGCGCGGTACTTGGGATCGCCCGTTTCTTTAAAAAGGGTATCCATAATTGCGAGCACAACGTCGAGACCGATAAGGTCGCCAAGCGCAAGCGGACCCATGGGATGATTTGCACCGAGCTTCATTGCGGTGTCTATATCCTCCGCGGAGGCAACGCCCTCTGCAACGAGACCTATTGCTTCGTTTATCATAGGCACGAGTATGCGGTTTACTACGAAGCCCGGCGCCTCCTGCACCTGAACAGGGGTCTTGCCTATCTGCTCCGCAAGCGCATAAACCTCGCTGTAAGTCTCATCCGAGGTCGCCATGCCGCGTATTATCTCAACAAGCTTCATAACGGTAGCGGGGTTGAAGAAGTGCATTCCTATGCACTTTTCGGGACGGCTGGTGGAAGCCGCGATCTCCGTTATCGAGATGGAAGAGGTGTTGGTTGCAAATATCGTCCCGGCAGGGCAGATGGCGTCGAGATTGCGGAATACGGTCTTTTTGACCTCAACGTTTTCGATTATCGCCTCGATTATAAGATCGGCCTGCTTTGCCTTGTCATACTGGGTGGTGAATTCGATGCCGTTGATCGTCGCCGCCTTTTCTTCCTCGGTCATTTTGCCCTTGGCGACGCGCTTTGCAAGCCCCTTTTCAAGCCTCTCCGCGCTCCTTGCTATAATAGCGTCCGTCATATCGTAAACCGTTACGGGGAAGCCCGCGGCGCAGAATACCTGCGCGATATCGAGCCCCATTGTGCCAGCGCCGACTACAAAGATGTTTTTCATTGTTGTTTGCTCCTTTTGTTGAATTATTTACCTGTAAAAGCGGGCTTCTCCGCCTTATCGACGAAGGCCTGCATAGCGTTCTTCTGATCCTCGGTGGCAAAGCATGCCCCGAACATATCGGCCTCAAAGCCAAGATCCCATGCGAGCGCCGCGCCTGTGAAGCGGCGTATCGCCGACTTTGAGTTTCTGACCGCCACGGGTGCGTTTGCGGCTATGGTATTGGCGAGCGCTATTGCTTCATCCATAAGCTGCTCCGGCGCATACACATGATCGACGAGTCCGATTTCAAGCGCTTCGTCCGCCTTTATCATCTTGGCGGTAAGGATAAGCTCCATCGCCTTTGAAACGCCCACCGTGCGGGGCAGCCTTTGCGTGCCGCCGAAGCCGGGCGTAATGCCGAGCCCCGTTTCGGGCTGACCGAACTTTGCTTTTTCGGAGGCGAGCCTGATATCGGCGCAGAGAGCGAGCTCACAGCCGCCGCCAAGCGCAAAGCCGTTGACTGCGGCGATGACCGGTATTGGCAGCGCTTCAACAGCGCAGAAGGCGCGGTGACCCTTTAAACCGAAGGCACGTCCCTCCTCGGCATTGAGCCCCTGCATCTCGGCAATGTCGGCGCCTGCGACGAAGGCCTTGCCCTCGCCGGTGATGATGAGGCAGCGGATATCGCTGTCCCTGCGGACGGTGAGCGCGGTGCTGTAAAGCTCATCCAGAGCAGCGCTGTTCAATGCGTTGAGCGCCTCGGGACGGGATATTGTGAGTATGGCAATATTGCCTTGCTTTTCAAGCTTTATCATGTGACCTCCTTACGGCGAGTTTTTCATCGGGCTATATTATATCATTTTAACCATGCCCGTGTAAATAAGCAAATAGACCGATTTGCCGCCGATTTGCTCTAAAATTAAAAATCCCCAAAAACCAAAATATATTGTAAAAAGGCTTGCAATTTACCTGCGTTAGGTTGTATAATAACTTTTGCGGGTCTAACGGGGCGCTTATTTAATTCGCTTCCGCCGCAAATACGCAGCAGGAGGGCGGCTACTCGCTCTGCGCTGACGATATAGGAGAAAGCAATGAAAAAGGACATCCATCCCGAGTATGGTGAGAGCATCGTCCGCTGTGCCTGCGGCGAGACCTTCAAGTCCGGCTCCGTAAAGGGCGAGCTTAAGGTTGAAATTTGCTCCAAGTGCCATCCCTTCTACACCGGCCGTCAGAAGCTCGTTGACACCGGCGGACGTGTGGATAAGTTCAAGAAGCGCTACGGCATGAACTGAAAAGCTTTAAACAAAACAGCTCCGAATACGGGGCTGTTTTGCTATGCTTTTTATAGGGCGCGGGACCTTGCCTTTTTATCAAACCCGTGGATCCAATCGGAGAACAGGTAGTAGAAGAGGAATATAACGCTGCTTATACCCCAAGTCAATGGATATGCCCAATAAATATAGTGGATATCGTTGAAGAAGTGCATAACGAGCTCGATATACGCTATCCTCAAAACGCACCATACTGCAAGCATTACGGTCATGGGCACGAACGCCTTGCCCGCGCCGCGGCAAACTGCGGCGACCGCATGGGAGAACGCCAAGAGACAGTAGAAGAAGGCCTCTGTCCTCGCCTGGTCGGTGCCGAGCGCCACGACCTTCTGCACTATCTCCGGCTCGTCCTTCACGAAAAGCCCTATAAAGGTCGGCGCGAAGAGCCAGATTATAAGCCCAACTATCTCCGCCATTACGACGCTCGTTATTATACCAAACCGTGAGCCGCGTTTTGCCCGCTCATATTCGCCGGCGCCGAGGTTCTGCCCGACGAAGGTCGTCAGCGCCATGGTAAAGCTGTTTATAGGCAGGAAGGCGAACCCCTCCACCTTGGCGTAGGTGCCGTAAGCGGCGGTGGCGATCTTTTTAAAGGTGTTGATATTGCCCTGCACTATTACGTTTGCTATGGCTATTACGGAGTTTTGTATGCCGGCGGGCAGTCCGTAGCGTATTATCTCCTTCAATATAGGAAAGTCGATGCGAAGCTTTTTTAATTGGAGCTGATACACGGTGCCCTTTTTGCAGAGCTGTATAAGGCAGAGCACGCAGCTTGCCGCCTGTGAGACGGTAGTGGCGACTGCGGCCGCCCACACGCCCCAGTGGAAAACGGCTATGAAAAGAAGGTCGAGCCCCACATTGAGCAGGGATGAGAAAATAAGGTAATAAAGAGGACGCTTGCTGTCTCCGAGGGCGTTCATAATGCTCTTGAAGGTGTTGTACATTATTATCGCAACGCCGCCCGCGAAATAATAGCGGAAGTAAGCTATTGCGTCGGGCATATATTCGGGGTCGGTATTCATCCATTTAAGAAAGGTCGGGGTGAAGAGCACGCCGACGACGGTCAAAACAACGCCGCTGATAAGCCCTATCGCCACGTTGGTATGCACCGCCTTGGATACCATGTCGTACTGCTTTGCGCCGAAGTAACGCGATATGGTAATGCCCGCGCCCATTGTGGCGCCGACGAAAAAGCTGATAAGCAAAAAGATAAGCGTGCCGCTTGCGCTGACGGCGGCAAGCGCGTTGGTGCCGAGATTGCGCCCGACGATAAGCGTATCAACGGTATTGTAAAGCTGTTGAAATATCTGACTCAGCAAAGTGGGCAGCGCAAAGGCGGTAATAAGCCGCCAAGGCGTGCCGCGGGTCATATCCTTTGTGGTACCCGCCAAATTCGGTTCCTTACTCATTCCGCGCCTCATACTCGTATTTGTGACAATATTATATCACCTATACGGCGTATCTGCACGGAAAAATAAAATATATATCGGCAAAAAGAGCTTTACAAAAACTTTACAAGGATTTTTCCGCGTTTATATACCAACGCGGACACTCGGGTGTTATAATACCTGCGTAAAGGGGCGGCTTTAATTTAAGCCCAGAGGAGGTTGTTTTATGCTTAGGATAGAGCATCTGACCAAGACTTACGGAGACAGGAAGGCGGTGGACGATCTTACGCTGCATATCGAGCCCGGGCAGATCTACGGTTTTATTGGGCACAACGGCGCAGGAAAGACCACGACTTTAAAAAGCGCGGTCGGAATACTCGGCTTTGACGCCGGCGAGATCTACATTGACGGCATCTCGATAAAGCAGGACCCCATAGAGTGCAAAAGGCGAATCGCGTACATTCCCGACAATCCTGCCGTCTACTCCTACATGACGGGAATAAAATACCTTAATTTCGTAGCCGACGTCTACGGCGTCCCGCAGGAGAAGCGCCGCGAGCGTATAGAGAGATACGCCGCCGAATTTGAAATTACGGACGACCTTGCCCAGCCGGTATCTTCTTATTCCCACGGCATGAAGCAAAAGCTCGTTATAATCTCGGCGCTGCTCCACGAGCCCAAGCTCATCATAATGGATGAGCCCTTCGTTGGACTCGACCCCAAGGCGGCGCATATCATCAAGCTTAAAATGCGCGAGATATGCGATGCGGGCGGCGCGATATTCTTCTCCACCCACGTGCTCGAGGTTGCGGAGAAGCTTTGCGATATGGTTGCCATAATAAAAGACGGAAGGCTTGTAAGGTGCGGTACTATGGCCGAGGTCAAGGGCGATACCTCGCTTGAAAGCGTATTCCTCGAGCTGGAGGACTGAGCATATTATGCTTAAAGCGTTGATAAAGAAAGAGCTTTCGGAGCTTGCAGCCGCTTACTTCATCAGCAAAAAGACGGGCAAAAAGCACTCATGGGAAGGCTGCTTAGGCTTAATGCTGCTCTTAGCTTGCGCTGCGGTCTCAATGGGCTTTGCCTTCTTCGGCATGGGCATGCTGTTCTCCTTCGGCTTTGCCGAACAGGGGCTCAACTGGCTCTATTATGCCATGATGGGCATGATAGCGGTCTTCTTCGCGCTTATAGGCGAGGCGTTCGCAGTCTACTCGATGCTTTACAAGCCCAAGGATAACGACCTTATTCTTTCCATGCCGATACCGCCCCGCTATATACTGCTTGCGAGGATGTCCACACTGTACCTGATGAGCGTGCTGTTTACGGCGGTGGTGTTCATCCCCGCGATGATCGCATATCGGATAAGCGTCGGCTCCGCGGCGCTTTCGGTAATATTCTGCTTTATATTGATATTCGTGCTGGCGCTCATAGCGCTTGCGCTCGCCTGCCTTTTAGGCTGGCTCGTGGCGCTTGTCGCCTCCAAGCTCAAGGGCAATAAAGCGGTGATCTCGGTATTGGTTTCCGTAGCGCTGATGACGGTGTATTACGTCGCCTACTTCCGTATGAATAAGCTTTTGAATTCTGCGGTCGAAAACGCAGAAGCCATATCGGGCTTTATAAAAACGAGGCTGATACCCTTACATCATCTGGGACTTGCCGCCTTGGGCAGCCCGCTTTATATGCTGCTGTTCACTCTGGGAGGCGTTGCGCTTTTCGTGCTCGTATGGCTCGTGCTTTCCAAAAACTTCATCGGGCTCGTCACCAACGAAAAGCAGAGGGCAAGGGCGGCGCTTCGCGGCGGCGAGATAAAGGCGGGCTCCGTAATGGGCTCTCTGCTCTCGCGTGAGTTCAGACATTTTACCTCCAGCGCGGCGTATATGCTCAACTGCGGCTTCGGCGCCATAATGCTTCTTGCTGCGGCAGTACTGGTGCTCGTGAAGAGCGAAACGATACTTGCCGCCATTGAAGGAATAACAGCCTCAGTGCCGATGATGGGCGCTGCGCTGCCCTGCTTGGCGGCGGCTGCGCTGATGCTTACGGTCGCCACCAACTGTATCTCCGCCCCTTCGGTATCGCTTGAAGGCGCAAATATCTGGATAGTGCAGTCAATGCCGGTCGAGGCGCGGTCGGTGCTCGAAGCAAAAATACTGCTCCACGCGATAATTAACGGCGCCGCAGCGCTAATAGCCTGCGTATTGTTCTCCGCGGGGCTTCGCCTTTCCGCGTTGGATGCGGTGCTTATGACACTCTGCGTGCTCGGCTTTGTGCTCTTAACGGCAGTCTACGGGCTTATGATCAATATAAAAAAGCCCCGCCTCGATTGGACTAACGAGACGGTGCCGATAAAGCAGGGCGCAAGCGTTGCGATCTCTATGTTCTCCGGCTGGGGCTTCGTGCTGCTGTTCGGCGCGACAGGGCTCGCGGCCTGCGTCTTCGCCGGCGTACAGGTCTTCCTTGCGGTCATGCTCGTCGTTGAGCTCGGCGCAGCGCTGCTCATATACCGCTGGATAACGACCCGAGGCGCGCAGATCTTCGCAACGCTTCAATAATGATCAATAAGTTATATCGCGTATGCGGAGCAAAGCCTCGCTGTCAAGAGGGATGAGCTCCGCATTTTTCGGTATCAGCTCTGTAATATTGTCGAGGCCCATGCCCATTGCCGCCGCCCGCAGGTAGGCGATCACTGCGCCATGGCAGACGACGAGCGCGTCCGGCGCAGCTTCGCCTGCGGCAAGCTGCCGAACCTCCGACAGGGTAAAGAGCGCCGCCCTCGCCCTTGAAAACACCTGCTTGGGATTTTCTCCGCCGTGCGCTTTTGAATTTGCCCTGTCGCTCAAATAATCTGCATGTTCATCGGGGAAAAGCTCCTCGACCTCGGCAAAGGTATGCCCCTGAAACTTGCCGAAAAATATCTCCTGCAAGCCTTCGACCGCAACGGGCGCAAGTCCCAAATGCCTGCCTATAATACCCGCGGTGACCTTCGCCCTTAAAAGCCTGCTGCAATACAGCGCGCCGAAGGAACGCCCTTCCTTTTTAAGACGCAGACCGAGCTCCTCAGCCTGCAAAAGCCCCCCGTAGCAGAGCGGTATATCGAGCTGCCCCTGCAAGCGCCGTTCGGCGTTGTATGCGGTTTTGCCGTGTCTTACAAGATAAAGCATAGCATTGATTATTTCCCGGGAAATAATTACTCCTCGGGAGTATAGACGAATTTAGGCATCATGGAAAGTTTGAAGAGGTTGTTTCTGTGCTTCCTGTCTATAAGCTCCCTCGTCGCCTCGTCCTCGCAAACGCCCGTCCTTATGTATTTATCGAGCACCGCGTAGGTAAAGCCGAGATTGTCCTCGTCTGTTTTGCCGCAAAGCCCGTCGCTGGGAGTCTTGTCAACGAACATTGAGGGAAGCCCCAAGTACCTTCCGACCTGCTTTACCTCGTCTACCGTAAGATCGGAGAGCGGAGAGAAATCGCCCACCGAGTCGCCCCAGCGTGTTGAGTAGCCCACCCAATCCTCGGAGAGGTTGCAGGTGTTGGCGACCCTGCCGTTGACGCTCTGCGATACGGCGTAGAGCGCGGTCATACGCATGCGCGGCGCAATGTTTATCATGGTCTGATCGGAAAGCGGACAGTCCATAACCGAGGCAAGCTCGCCGCGCAGCCCCTCAAAAGCATTCTTAATATTAACAACGTAGCTCTTTATGCCAAGATGCTCAACGAGCGCCTTCGATACGTCGATATCCGGCTGCTCGCCCTTGGGCATAAGCACGCCTATTACGCGCTCGCGCCCGAGCGCCGCGACGCACAGCGCCGCCGTAACGGAGGAATCCTTGCCGCCCGATATGCCTATCACGGCGTTGCAGCCTGCGCCGTTTTTTAAAAACCATTCCCGTATCCAAACAATAATATCATGCGTGACCTTATCGACCCTGAACATATTGCCCTCCTCAATTAAAACCGTGTCTATACCGATATTATACATGATTTGAGAATAAGAGCAAGCATAAAAAGAAGCGCCCGTCGCTTTTCGGAGCCGAATTTAACGGCGGCTTATGTTAGTGTTGCAATGCATGCCTAATGTGATAAAATCGCGAAAGAAAGCTTTGGGGGGCAGCACGGGTGCAGAGCAAATTGCGCAGAATAGGTTTTACAGCGGCATAATGGGCAGTTACAGGATACTTGTAGAGGCAAACGAAATTTACGATCTCATAACTGGCATTGAAAACGAAGGAGATAATATTTATGGCAGGATAAAGGCCGCTGCGCTGCGCAGCGGCCTTATTGCATGGATTATTTCCCGGGAAATATTTTGTCGCAAGTTACTTGCGTATGGATTCGGCGCCCTTCTCGATAGCCTCTCTGTTGAGGGGGATGAGGTGGGCCTTCTTCTCGCCCAGCTTATAGAGCAGAGCGTCGAGTACGGACTGAACCTCAACGGCCTTTGTAGCCTCGAGGTACGCGCCGAGCATTGCCATGTTGCCTACCTTGGGATTGCCGAGAGCGTCGGCGATCTCGTTGCAGGGGACGTAATAGACGTCGATGTCGGTCCTCGTCGCCTTCTTGTCGATGATGGAGCTGTTGATGAACAGCTTGCCGCCGGGCAGTACGTTTGCCTCGAACTTATCGAGAGAGGGACGGTTCATGGCGATAACGCAGTTTGCCATGCTGATGCAGGGGGAAGCAACGGGCTCGTCGGATACGACGACGGAGCAGTTGGCGGTACCGCCGCGCATTTCGGGACCGTAGGAGGGAAGCCAAGAAACGTTCTTGCCTTCATACATGCCCGCATAAGCGAGGAGCTGACCTATGAGCAGAACGCCCTGACCGCCGAAGCCGGCAAAAATGTTAGTCCAAAGCATAATCAGTCCTCCTTTACAGTGGTGACGTCCTTCTTGACGCCGAGGGGATAATAGGGGATCATGTCCGTCTTTATCCAATCCATAGCCTCGGCAGGGCTCTTGCCCCAGTTGGTGGGACAGGAGGAAAGAACCTCTATAAGACCGAAGCCGCGGCCGTCGAGCTGGCACTGGAACGCCTTTTTGATGGCGGCCTTTGCCTGCCTGATGTGAGCGGGGGTATCAACGGCGACGCGCTCAACGTAAGCTGCGCCCTCGATGGTTGCGATCATCTCCGCGATGCGGATAGGCTTGCCGCAGTGCTCGGGATCACGGCCGTAGGGAGAAGTGGTGGTCTTCTGCCCGACGAGGGTGGTGGGAGCCATCTGACCGCCGGTCATGCCGTAAATGGCGTTGTTGATGAAGATGGTGGTGATCTTCTCACCGCGGTGAGCGGCATGAACTATCTCGGCAGCGCCGATGGAAGCCAAGTCGCCGTCGCCCTGGTAGGTGAAAACGACGTTGTCGGGGTTGACGCGCTTGCAGCCGGTAGCGGCAGCGGGCGCACGACCGTGAGCGGCCTCCATACAGTCGACGGCGAAATACTTGTAAGCAAATACCGCGCAGCCGACGGGGACGAAGCCGATGGTCTTATCCTGAATACCGAGCTCCTCGATGACCTCGGCAACAAGGCGATGGACTATGCCGTGGCCGCAGCCGGGGCAGTAGTGCATTATGGTGTCCGTAAGAACGGGAGTTTTCTTAAATACAGTCTGCATGATTACGCCTCCCTGACTTTCATGATGAACTCAGCTATCTCCTCGGTGGTGGGGGTGTAGCTGCCGGGCTTGCCGTAGAAGGTGCAGGGCTTTTTGCCTGCGATGGCAAGGCAAACGTCCTCGTGCATCTGACCGGCGGAGATCTCAACGGTGATCTCTTTCTTTACGCTGTCCTGAGCCATGACCTCCCGAAGCTCCTTTGCGGGGAAGGGCCAAATGGTGATGGGACGGACAAGGCCGACCTTTACGCCCTTTTCGGCGCAAAGCGCGATAGCGGATTTGCAGATACGGGCAACGGTGCCGTAAGCGCAGACGATGATCTCGGCGCCCTCGGTGTTGTACTTTTCGACCATGACCTCCTTCTCGGTGATCTCGTCATAGCGTGCCTGGAGCCTGTCGTTCATCTCCTGCAGCTCGTCGACCTCGATATAGAGGGAGTTGATGATGTTGCGGGGTCTGTCGCCCTTCCAGCCGGTAGCCGCCCAATCCTTATTGGGAAGCTGCTTCTGCTCGAACTCATGGAACTCAACGGGCTCCATCATCTGACCGATGATACCGTCGGCAAGCAGCATAACGGGGGTGCGGTACTGATCCGCAAGATCGAATGCGTTGTGCATAAGATCGACAGCCTCCTGTACGGAGGAGGGAGCCAGAACTATCATATGATAGTCGCCATGGCCGCCGCCCTTGGTCGCCTGGAAATAATCGCCCTGAGAAGGCTGAATGGAGCCGAGACCGGGACCGCCGCGCATCATGTTGCAGATAACGCAGGGCAGCTCCGCGCCGGCGATGTAGCTTATGCCCTCCTGCTTGAGGCTGACGCCCGGCGAGGAGGAGCTGGTCATGACCCTTGCGCCGGCACCGGCAGCGCCATAGACCATGTTGATAGCGGCGACTTCGCTCTCAGCTTGCAGGAAGCACCCGCCCACCTTGGGCATACGCGCAGCCATGTACTCGGGAATGTCGTTCTGCGGAGTGATAGGATAGCCGAAGAAGTAACGGCAGCCCGCCTGGATGGCGGCCTCTGCGATAGCCTCGCAGCCCTTCATCAATTTCTTTGCCATGCTACTCTTCCTCCTTACTCTTTTTCGACGGTGATGACCGTATCGGGGCAGCTCCAAGCGCAGCTTGCGCAAGCGATGCACGCCTCCTGATCGATCACCTCGGCGGGGTGATAGCCCTTTTCGTTGAGCTTGGTCTTCGAGAGCTGCATAATCTTCTTCGGGCATGCCCTAACGCAAAGCCCGCAGCCTTTGCAGCGGTTCTCGTCAATGGTTACTTTTGATACCATACAGCGATTTGACCTCCTTCATATTACGGTCATGCCCGTTTTGTTGCAACAGAAAACGGACAAGACCTTTTAGTCCAATTTCAATTATAGCACTATAACGGGAAATCACCAACATTTATTTAAAATATATTAAATCTTTCCGCTGAAAGCATGAAAATAGCGCCCTCCGAAGGATCCCTTCGGAGGGCGCCATACGTTTTTTTACTCCGCAGAATACTGCGTGGGGAAGCTTACCGTTATCGTCGTGCCCTTGCCGACCTCGCTTTCGAGGGCGACCTCTGCGCCGTATCTTTCGGCTATGCTTTTGACTATCGCAAGCCCGAGACCCGTGCCGCCGGTTTGCTTGGATCTTGATTTATCAACACGGTAGAACCTTTCAAACACGCGCTCGCGGTGCTCCTCGGGGATGCCTATGCCCGTGTCGGCGACGGATACGCTGCCCCTGCGCACGGTGACGAGCACTGAGCCGCCCTCTCTGTTATACCTTATTGCGTTGTCCATAAGGTTATAAACGAGCTCCGTCAAAAGGCTCCTGCTGCCGGAGAATATGAACTGCTCCGCGTCGATATCAAGGCTGACGCCATGGCTCTTTGCGGAGTTTAAAAGCACGTCGCGGCACTCGTCCGCAAGCTGCGCCATATTGACAGGCTCGGCGTCGACGTCCGCGCCGCCGCCGTCAAGCTGGCTGAGCCTGATTATATCGCTTATCAGCGCGAGCATACGCTTTGCTTCCTTCTGTATTCTCGAAGCAAAATCGGGTATATCCTCTTTTTTGACCAGACCGCTTGCTATCATCTCCGCATAGCCGGAGATGGAGGTGAGGGGGGTCTTTAATTCATGACTGACGTTCGCCGTGAATTCGCGCACCATGTTTTGCAGAGTAAGCTGCTCGCCCATATCGAGAAGCAGCAGCATGGTGCCGACTATCCGCCCGTTGAATATTACGGGATCGACGAGCACGCGCAATACCTTGCCGTGGGACTTGAACTCGGTGAGATTGCTCTCGCCCTGCTTTGCGGCGTCTATGCAGCGCAGCAGCTCTTTATCGCGAACAGCCTCGTTCTTATCCATGCCGACCGCATACTCGGGCAGATCGAGGTAGCCCCTCGCGTCGTTGCTGACGGTATAAACGCGGTCGTTGCCGTCCAGCACGAGCACTCCGCCCGTTATACTGTCTATCATTGCGGCATAATCTGCGCCGTGATACTCCTTTTCCTCTTTTATTATTGAGGTGAAGAGCAGGTACAGAGTGAACGCGGCGCCAAGCGTAAGCACGCCTAAGAGCGTTGCCATGAGCGGCGTCGAAATGCCGGCAGTGCATACCACGACGGAGGCGGCGGCAACGATTGTGCAGACCAGTATGCAGACTATGAGCGTGAGTGAACGCAGGCGCTTGTCCATAGCTTAATTGCCCATGCGATAGCCCACGTTGCGCACGGTGACTATCTGGCGGCCCTGCTCGCCGAGCTTTTGCCGCAGGGTCTTGATGTGCATATCGACGGTGCGGGTCTCGCCGGCAAAATCGTAGCCCCACACGGCGTTTATCAGCTTTTCGCGGGACATTACTATGCCGCTGTTGTTCATAAGGCAGCAGAGCAGCTCATACTCCTTAAAGGTGAGCTCCACGGGCTCGCCCTCGCAGGCGACCTCGCGCTTGTCGCAATCGACAGTAATGCCGCCCATTATCAGCATATCGTGCTTCTCCGCCTGCTTTTCCGACCTGCGGAGGAGCGCCTTGACCCTTGATACCAGTTCCATAATGCCGAAGGGCTTGGTGAGATAATCGTCCGCGCCGGAGTCGAGCCCGCGAACCTTGTCTATCTCGCTCGTCTTGGCAGTGACCATTATTATGGGGACATCCGCCGTTTCCTCGCGGGAGCGGAGGTTTTGCAGTATTGATAGCCCGTCCTCACCGGGCAGCATGATATCGAGCAGTACGAGCTGAGGAGCCTCCTGCGCTATTGCGACGTAAAGCTCCTCGCCGCTCTCAAAAGCGGCAACGTCAAAGCCGCCGGTTTGCAGAGCGTAACGCTCCATCTCGCGGATATCGAGATCGTCCTCAACTATATAGATCATTCCATCGCCTCCAAAGCAAGCTATTTGAACAACATGATTATATCAGATAGATGCGCGATTGTAAAATCCGCACGGGTAAAAACTGTGTAAAACCGTATCATTTGCCCACGCAGAAGCGGCTGAATATCGTATCGAGCAGATCCTCGTCCGCGCTCCTGCCGGTGACGGAGCCCACAAGGTGCATTGCCTCGGCAATATCGGTGGAGCAGCAGTCAAGTCCAAATCCGCCAAGCAGCGCATCCCTTGCGCCGGATAAAGCACGTTTTGCGCCTGTGAGCGCGGTAATGTGACGGCTGTTGGTGAGCACCGGCTGCTCCGAGGAGGGACGCAGAAGCTCCGCTATGCGCTCGCGTAGGGAGCCGAGACCCTCGCCCGTTAAGCTGCTTACCTTAATGCCTTCGCCGTTGAAGGGCCTTTGCCCTTCGGCAAAGCTTTTGCCAAGGTCGGATTTTGTGAAGACCGTGATATGCTTTTTGCCTGCGAGCCTCTCAAAGGCTTCCCTCTCGTCCTGAGACTCCTCAGAGCCGCACTCGTGCAGCCACAGCGCTATATCGCACTGCTCCAGTGCCTCGAAAGCCCTTTCTATGCCGATGCTTTCGACCGCATCGTCCGTCTTTCTTATGCCCGCAGTGTCGATAAAAATTACAGGGATGCCGTTTATCTCCGTGCGCTCCTCCAAGGTGTCGCGGGTGGTGCCTGCGATATCGGTCACTATCGCTCTTTCGCGCAGCAGCAGCGCGTTTAAAAGGGAGCTCTTGCCTGAGTTGGGAGCGCCCATTATCACTACCCTTGCGCCATCGCGCAGAACTCTGGACTCGAGCCCGTTTTTTATAAGCGCTTCAAGCTCGCGCT
>CALEPU010000289.1 GCA_937913075.1 uncultured Clostridia bacterium | reverse complement strand
TCAAAAACGCCGAAGAGCCTGATAAGCTCGTCCATCTGCTCAACTCCGACAGAATACTCGGCACAAGCATTCAATTCGTTTTCCACTAAATACCTTTATTCCCTTCCGTAACCGATTATTTCGACAGTGGTCGCAGCCACACTTGCAGTGACGATCCCGTCGTTATTTTTTATAAAGTCAGTATGCACGGTCAAAACCTTTGCATACTTGGGTATGGAGGCGTAAAGCTGCTCCAATGCAAGCTCTTCCGCCCGTGTAAAAGCCTCCTGCTCATCAAGCTCGACAAGCGTTTTGGTAAGCTCGAAGCATTCGTTCTTTCGTAAAGCCAAGGGTACAGGGCAAGCGTCCAAGAACCATTCCGTTACAGGTTCCAGCTCATACCTCTCAAAAGGCATTCCGACAAACAGTTCTTTGCCGAAGAGCTCAGCCGCAATGACGAGCGCCTTGCTTCCGCTCCTTTTAAGCTCATAAGAGGACAGCGGCACGCTTGCGACAGCTCGATAGAGCACTTTGCCGTATACCTCGCCGACAGCCTTGACCGAGTAGCCCTCCTTGAGGTCAGAGCGATCCCCCGAAATCAAAAGCTCGCCCTGCGATACTGCGTCGCCCTCTGCTGCCAATGCCTTGCCCGATATAACTGAGATGCTCGTTATGACGCAGTCCTTCAAGGCATAAATACCCGAGGCGGAAGTCTGTAAGCCAAAGGAGCCTGACGAGGCATATCCCAAATCGCTCTCCTGAACATTGATGCTGAGCACGACTCCTCGTCGGACAGTGACCGATGCGGCAACGCCGGGAAGATCGCTTATGACGGCATTGAGCTCTGATGGGTCGAACGACCTTGCCGATACTCCGCGTACGACGCCGCGCTCGGCAAGCGCATCAATAAAAATCTGCCTATCAAGCCCGCCGCATTCGATATCGAACAGCCAAATCCTCGTTGAAGCGGCAATTATCGCAGCGATAACGATAATGGCTATCAACAGTATTCGAGCTTCAAAACGAAGGTTCCGAAGGACCGGCGGAAGCCCGTGCCTTTTAAGTATCCTGATACGGCAACCGGAGCCGCGACCGATCTCGTGCAGTTTTCTCAATCCGCTTGCGGGCATAGCGCAAAGCACGAAACCTTTTTCAGTCAACACTGTATCCTTTATAGGTATCCCGCATTCGGAGGCACGGTTCAAAAGCCTTTCCGGATACTTCCCCATTATACATATCTTAACATATCCGCAAGCAAAATTCCAGATGTTCATCAGATTTTTCCCTCATATAACAAAAAAATCATTCGAAAATTACGCCGCAGATGAAGCCTTGCAGTAAAATTTGCTCGTTATCCATCTCAGTAACGGTAAGCTCCTTGCCTTCAAACCGTATTATCCCGCACGGCGAATACAGCCTCACACAATCGGGGGAAAGCTTTAATACGCCGTTATGACGCTCTATGCATGCGTATTTGTTGCCGGTCAGAGTGATAAGCGGCAGCCTGCCGCAGGCATCCGGCGGCAGACCGACGGCAGAAAGCACCCCTGCTCCTCTTGGCTTCTTGACGAACGATTTTTCCTTTCTCATGTGCATCTCCTTGCCTTTTATCCGATACGATTGATTATATGAACGCCGCTGCACTTAAATGAAAAGAGGCTGTTGCATTAATGTTCAAAAGCAACTTCCGGGCAACAGCCGTCCTCGAACGCAAGTAATTTCGGCAGACGATTGGCGAGCTTGCTCGCCGCGACCAACGGGAGCTGCCGCGGGTCAGCGGCGCTTCCCCCGTGGTGGGGGGAGTGGTTTTCGCAAAGCGAAAACCAAGAGGGGGGTCGGTCGCTTGCGACCGTAAAATCACTTGCAATTCGCTAAATCAATACCGTTAGAAAAAACAAGCATGGCTCGTTCAAAAATGCGCCATGCTTGTTTCTATGAGCTTTGTCTCAAATACATGCTTAATGCAACAGCTCCTTTAGTCAATATAGCTCTCATCTAGGCTTTTCGTCAAGCCACTTTGGGCAAAGCAAGATATCGTGCAGCCAATCTCTGCCGTCGTACGATACGATATCCTTCCGCTCTATCACGATAACGCCCATGTCCCTTGCCCTGATATAAGTTGACCAAGCGTCATCGGAGAGCGAAACTGCGGTGGCAATAACAGCCCTTGCGCGTTTGCCGCCAAATCTGTGGGCAAGATACCATATCTCGTAAAGATCGCGAGTATCGGGTCTTGCCGACTTACAGCTCACAAATAAAGGCGCAAGCCCGCGGGTCATAACGACGTCGATCTCGTTGACGGTATCCTGCGATACGCCGTGCATTACACCGTCCCAATCGAAAACAACGCTCATGTCAACGTCATCAAAGCTGCCGCAGTCGACTGCGCTTTGATAGATCAAAAGCTCAAGACACATTCCGACGGTCGTCAGCAGTTCTTTTATGAAGCTGTTTCGGAACCGGAAAAATATGCTGTCATTATCGAGGCTGAGCTCATTTATAGCGCCCGCCTTTTCAAGCTCGCGCAGAAGCCGCTTGTTTGCAATATAGATGGAATTGTTCTTCCTGATGGTTGCCTGCGCATTAAAAATCTGCGTTGCGCTGTCGTAATAGTATTTACAGCAGTATTGCAGATACTCCGAATTTGTGTTCCAGTCGGAAAGCTCGTGACAGTACAGCTCCAATATTTTGCGGACGACTTCGGAATTTCCTTTAAGCTGCTTTATCGAGTGACAGGTGCCGGTGATGCAGGCTCCGCCGACTTTCAGCAAAGTGGCGACGTCGATCCTTGGCATCGGCGCAGCAGCGATCTGCTCACTCATTCCGCGAATATTTACAAATTTGCCGAGAGCATAATCGAAGAAGAATGCCTTT
>CALEPU010000288.1 GCA_937913075.1 uncultured Clostridia bacterium | reverse complement strand
CTTCCCCTCGGTAGGGGAAGGTTGTATACTTGCGTGCAAAAAGGGTTTGTCAGCGATATAGCGGACTTGCGTCCGCTGCGATATATTTGCAAATAAAATCATTCAACGGAGGAAAAAACAATGACACTCAACGACATTCTTACCGCTGCGCTGGCGCAGCTTGACAGGGGACACGACCCGCAGACCATGGAGCTTTCAAGAGAGCGGCTGACGGGCTACGCGAACGAGGCGCAGGCGGACTTAGCGCGCGCCGTGGGGTTCTCACGGAGGGACGAGGTGACGCCGGTAAACGGCATTGCGGCGCTTTCCTCGCTGCCGCGCGTTTGCATCAAGGTGCTGAAAGCAGAGCAGCTTGGGCGCGAGGTGCGCTTTCTTCGCGGGGTGACGGGCGAGATAGCGCTGCCCTACAACGAGGAAGCGGAGCTGACCTACGTCTGCGAGCCCAAACCGCTGCGGCTCCCGCAGGACGTGAGCGAGCTGCCGCTGCACGTGCATGGGCTTATCGTCAGCTACATTGTGGCAAAGGAGCGCATGGCGGGGGACGTATCGACCCAGCGCGGGGCGAACGTATACCTTTCGATGTACGAGGCGGCAAAGTCCAAGCTGCGTCCGCATTCGGGCGACAGCGAGAGCTACAAAATAATCAACAGGTATTGAGGTGAGGCATATGGCGATACACAATATGGTGATCGAGCGCTTCATAGGGCTCGACCAGAGCACCGACGAGAGCATGATAGCTTCGGGCTGCACTGCGGAGGCAATTAATTTTGACACCGACGGCGGGAGTCTTTCGGTCTGCCGCGGGTTTGAGCCCGTTTGCACCTATCCGATACCCGGCTCGGAGCCCGTGCAAAGGCTTTACGTCTTCAAGCAGCCCGCGAAGGACATACTCATCGCCATAACGGGCGGCGTGGTTTACGCTTATGCCGGAGGCTCCGGCGGCTGGCAGAGCATATACGACTACGGCGTTTCGGGCGTCAATCAGCATTACTGCTGTGTAACGGCGCAGATCGGGACCGAGGATTACCTGCTGATAGCGGACGGCTCCTCGCAAATAATAAAATATGACGGCGAGAGCGTTACTCTTTTCGGCTCGGCGGAGGGCTGTTCGGACATCGCCTGCAATTACATCGACATGTACCGCGGCAGGCTTTTCGCGGCGGGCGACAGCGAGCATCCGAACAGGCTCTACTACTCGATGCTGCCGGGCGACGACAGGAGCATTGAAAACTGGGGCTATTATCCCGCCAGTCCGTCCGTCGAGGGCGGTCATGTAGAGATAGGCGAGACCTGCGGCGACCCGATAACGGGCGTTTACGCCATGAGCAATCAGCTCTTGATATTCAAAAGAAACTCGCTTTACAGGCTGCTTGGCGACAGGCCCGGCAACTTCACCGTTGAGCGGATGGCGGGCGAGTGTGAGCGGACGGCGAGCGCGGCGGTATGCGTTCACAACGACGTCGTCTACTATCTGACGAAGCACGGTCTGCACAGCTTTAACGGAGTAGAGGCGGCGCCAATGCCCGATATGCGGCGCATCCGCAGGCTGATGGAGGGGGCTTCGATAACGCAGAGCAGAATGACCTTCGCGGGGGACAAGCTGTATTTCAGCGTGACGACAGGCGGGCGATCGAGGCTTATAGTCTACGACCTCACCGAGAGAAAATATCTTGCTTACGGGGGCTTTACGGTTTACGACCTCGGCATGACGGAGGATGCGCCGCTCATCGTTTCAGGCACTCGCAGGGTATGCGAATGGGGCAGGGGAGGCAGCTTCGACGGCGCTGCGATAGAAGCAAGCTGGCGCACGCCTCTGACCGACCTCGGCGACGGCTCCACCGTCAAGACCCTGCGGCAGCTATACCTGCGGGGCGAAGGCTCGGGCGACGTTACAGTAAAAACGCGCGTCGGCGGCGTGACGGATTCCTACCGTGCCGCTCTGCCCGAAACCTACGACGGGGTCGTCGAGCTGCCCCTTAAAAACGAGGGCAGGACGCTCTGCATCACGTTTGAAAACCGAGACGGCGGCGCGTTTACATTGGCCTGCGGCGTACAGCTCGAAATTAGCGTGCGCAGGCGGACCGAGTGAGGTGATAATATGGATATGCGTTCGCTTTATTCGATCTACCTGCCGACCGAAAGGCAGGAGCAGCAGGACGAAAAGCAGTTTTACGACTGGGTCAAAAAGAACGAGAATTGCCTGAATATAAACTTCTCATTGCTTGCCGATAAGATCTATGAGTTCGAGGCGAGACTCGCCGCGTTGGAAGCAAGGGAGGAGCAGCGGCGCGGCTGAATTCGCCTGAGGCGCTCGGCGCAAAAAAGGAGTAACCGTCCCGTTGTCAAGCCGGCGGGAAAGGGAAACAAGCTTGGTTTCGTTGACAAGGTGACGGTTCCTCTGTCAATTTAAAGCTGCGTTCCGCTTTCTCTGGACAAACGCACTGCATCGCGATATAATGTCAAAGGAAAATAAACCTCGGCGGGAGGCGTTTATGAAGAAAACCACTGCGATTATTTTGGCTTTGCTGTTCGCGCTTGCATTGCTCGTTGGGTGCTCCGAAAGGGAGCCGGCTGTATCGGACGAGTACGGCTGTGCGGACTATTATGAGCTTGCCCAGACTGCGCTGCTGCTTGCGAAGACGGGCGACGTCGAGCTCATAAAAAAGCTTCTGCCCAAGGGTGAGATCGAGTTCAACACGGCGCGCTTTGCCGAGAAGGATCAGGATTATTTCGAGCTTCTGCGGCAGGATTTCGCGGCGGCAAACGAGGCTTACACGGCGGCTTACGGCGAGGATTATGAGCTTTCGTACACCTTTACCGAATGCCGCGATAAGGACGCCGAGGGCATTCAGAAGTACCGCGATTTCGACGCCTACTACTTTGAGTCCTACGGCATTGACGCCGAGAAGATAGAGGCGGTGAGCTACCTCTACGCCGAGGTGACGGCTTCGGGCGCTTCCGCTTCTTACACCAAGGAGAAGAGCCTCTGGGTGTTCAAGTACGAGGGGCGCTGGTATTCGTTCTATATGCCTACCTTCGGGCTGTACGTCGTTGAAAAGAGCGGACAGTAAGATTGATAATTCGGAGTTGGGAATTATTAATGCGTAATGCGGTGGGGTGCACGAGAGCAGCCGACCTGACAACGGAACCGTCCCCCATTGTCAAGCCGAGCCTTGCGCCGGCACACCTGCCTCTTAGCAGCTTGGGAGCGATATATTTGCAGAGCAAATGCGATATAAGCTCCAAGGGAGCTTGCGATATAGCGGGCAAGGCCCGCTGCGATATATCCGCTTTGCGGATGCGGCATAGGCTCCGAGGGAGCTTGCGATATAGCGGGAAGAGCCCGCTGCGATATATCCGCTTTGCGGATGCGGCATAAGCTCCGAGGGAGCCGGCAAGAACAACAGAACATTACCATGAGGTAAGAAATATGCAGAAAAAAACCTTAAAAACGCTTGAATTCGACAAGATACTTTCCATGCTTCGCCTCAAATGCGGCTGCTGTGTAAGCCGTGAGACGGCGGAGTCCCTCGTGCCCTTTGACGAGCTTGACGACGTCAACGCCGAGCTCGACATGACCTCCGAGGCGGAAAGCTTTTTGCTTCGCACGGGCAATTCTCCCGTGGATGATTTTCCCGATATGCGCTCGGCTTTAAAGCGCATGAACGCCGTGCTTCATTTAAGCTGTGAGGAGCTTTTGAACATTGGCCGCTGTCTTAAAATAATCAGAAGATGCCGAGAGCAGCTCGTGCACGAGAGCGAGGGCGCTTCCGCCGAAAGGCTGCAAAACATCGCATCGGGGCTCATGATCCATCGCACCGTCGAGGAGGAGATACAAAGGTGTATATTGAGCGAGGACGAGGTGTTTGACGGCGCTTCGCCCGCGCTTGCGCGTATCCGCAGGCAGATGAAGCTTGCGAACGAAAAGGTCAGGGCAAAGCTCAACGATATGATACACTCGCCCACCTACTCCAAATATTTGCAGGACGCGCTCGTCACAATAAGGAACGGCAGGTTCGTTCTGCCCGTCAAGCAGGAATACAGGCAGAATATCCCCGGGCTCATACACGATCAGTCCGGCACGGGGGCAACGCTGTTTATAGAGCCAAGCGCCGTGGTCGAGCTCGGCAACGAGTATAAAAAGCTCGTCATGGAGGAGGCGGCTGAGGTAGAGCGCATATTGACTGAGCTTACCGAGATGATAAAGCCCTCCGCAAACGATATCTATCAGGACTTGATGACCCTCGGCGAGATAGATCTTTGCTTTGCCAAGGCAAAGCTCGCGCGTGATATGCGCGCCGTGCGTCCCAAGCTCAACGCGGAAGGCGCAATAACCATAAAAAAGGGCAGGCATCCGCTCATACCCAAGGAGCGCGTCGTTCCCATAGATATCTGGCTCGGACGCGATTTCAAAACGCTTATAGTCACCGGGCCCAACACGGGCGGCAAAACGGTCACCTTGAAGACCCTCGGGCTCTTTACCTTAATGGCGCAGGCGGGTCTCTTCGTGCCTGCGGATATCGGCACCGAGCTTTCGGTGTTCCGCGACGTGTTTGCCGATATCGGCGACGAGCAGAGCATAGAGCAGAGCCTTTCCACCTTCTCCTCGCACATGAGGAACATAGTCGGCATATTGGAGCAGGCGGAGGATACCTCGCTCGTGCTTTTGGATGAGCTCGGCGCAGGCACCGACCCCATCGAGGGCGCTGCGCTCGCGCAGGCCATTTTGGAGGAGCTCCATTCGCGCGGCTGCATAACCGCCGCAACCACTCATTACAGCGAGATAAAAGCCTTTGCTCTTACCCACGAGGGCATGCAAAACGCCTCTATGGAGTTTGATATCGAGCGTCTCTGCCCCACTTACCGCCTGTTTATAGGTATTCCCGGCAAGTCAAACGCTTTCGAGATATCAAAGCGCCTCGGCATGAACGACTACATTATCGAGAGGGCGAGGGAGTATATCTCCAAGCAGGATATTGATTTCGAGACAGTCCTCTCCGACGCCGAGACGGAGAAGCACAAGGCGGAGCGCGAACGCGAGCAGGCGGAGGAGGCGCGGCGCGAGCTTGAAGCTCTGCGTGCCGATATGCGCTCCGAACGCAAGCAGTTCGAGGAGGAGAAGACCCGCCTCCGCATGGCTGCCAAGGAGGAGGCGCGCAAGCTTGTTGCCGACGCGAAGCGCGAGATGGAAGCGCTGATAGTTCAGATAAGATCCTTGAAGGACGTCGATCAAAGAGCCGCCGACAGAGCGATACAGCAGGCGCGTGACGCTGTGAGGGAGAAGGATAAGCAGCTCTACGAGACCCCGAAGGAGCAGAGGACGAGGGAGGGCGCGGCGCCGAAATTCGTCAACCCGGGGCAGACCGTGTACGTCGTCTCGCTCGATAAAAAGGGCACGGTAATAGGCAAGGCGAAAAATAACGAGGTGCCGGTGCAGGTCGGTATAATAAAGCTCAACGTTCGCTTGGACGATCTTCGTGAGGTGCAGGAGCAGCAGACCGCCAAGGCGACGGCCAAGGTGGAGTTCGACCCCGCCAATACCGTCGGTCTCGAGCTCGATATAAGAGGCATGATGGTGGACGACGCAAAGCTCGTCGTCGACAGATACCTCTATGACTGCAAACGGCAGGGGCTCAGCGAGGTCTCGATAATCCACGGCAAGGGCACAGGCGCATTGCGTGCCGGCATACAGAGCTACCTCCGCACCCATGAGCGCGTTAAGTCTTTTAGAAACGGCAACTACGGCGAGGGCGATTACGGCGTCACCGTAGTTACGCTGAAATGAGCGGGAAGGAAACGACAATAGTTAACGGTCTTGCAAGGGTGCTTCGCAGAAATATGACCAAAGAGGAGAAGCACCTTTGGTATGACTTTTTAAAAAAGGCTCCGGTACAGTTTCACAGGCAAAAACCGTTTGGGAATTATATCCTTGATTTTTTCTGTGCTGATGCGCGGATAGCTGTTGAGCTGGACGGCTCGCAGCACTTCACGGAAGAAGGCTTGAAAAGGGACAAAGAGCGGGACGAGTATCTGACGCAATGCGGATTGCTCGTCTTGCATTATACCAACTACGAAGTCAAAACCAATTTTGAAGGCGTTTGCAGGAACATAATGATGCACGTAAACGCACGTAAATGGTAAACGCCCCACGGAGGAGGAAGCCTTTTGGGGCGGCAGCATCACGAAGAGCCTTCCCCCTACGCGGGGCGCGGAGCGCTCGACAAAGGCAACGGTGTTGCCTTTGCAGCGGAGCGCCGAGGCGGAAAGCGTGCAGCTTGCTGCAATGCGCCGCCGAGGGGATGCGAGCCTCGCAAGAGGTGAGCAGACGGATGAGGGGAGCTTCAAGGCATCTGCTCTTTTGCGGCAATTACAAGGGAAATCCCCTCATCAGTCATCCTCGCTTCGCTCGG
>CALEPU010000287.1 GCA_937913075.1 uncultured Clostridia bacterium | reverse complement strand
TGCGGGGAGCAAACTCGGAAAGCTCGGCACGGGGCTCTGAAAGGGTCTCCATCATCTTATCGAGTATGAAGAGCCTGCCCTGGCGAGCCTGCTCGAGCGCGCGGGTCAAAATCTGCTCGTCGATACCCTTGATCTTGATATCCATCTGGATTGCGGTAATGCCCTCACGGGTACCGGCAACCTTGAAATCCATGTCGCCCATGAAATCCTCAAGGCCCTGAATATCGGTCATAATGGCGATATTGCCGTTGCTGTCATCCTTTATAAGACCCATTGCGACGCCTGCGACGGGCTTCTTTATGGGAACACCCGCATCCATAAGGGAGAGCGTGCTGGCGCAGATAGACGCCTGAGAGGTGGAGCCGTTGGAGGACACGACCTCGGAAACGAGCCTTATTGCATAGGGGAAATCATCCTCTGAGGGGATCATGGGAAGCAGCGCTCGCTCAGCCAAAGCGCCGTGACCTATCTCACGCCTGCCGGGAGAGCCGAGCCTCTTGACCTCGCCAACGCTGTAAGGAGGCATATTGTAGTGGTGGATATAACGCTTAAAATCCTCCTCGCCAATGCCGTCGAGCGTCTGTCCGTCGCCGAGCGTACCGAGGGTAGTCATGGTCATTACCTGAGTCTGACCCCTGGTGAACACGGCGGAGCCATGGGTGCGGGGCAGTATGCCGACCTGACACCAAATGGGGCGGACCTCTGTCATCTGCCTGCCGTCGGGGCGGATGCCCTTATTGATTATCTTGTCCCTAAGTATCTCCTTCATGAGGTTATAGAGTATAGCGTCGATATCGGCGGAAGCCTCGGGATACTCCTCGGCAAAGTGCGCCTGCACGTCCGCGGTGACCTCGGCGGTGCGCGCTTCCCTCTCCTTGCGGTCGAAGGTATCGAGCTGCCAAACGACCTTTTCCCTTGCGTAATCGACGACCTTCGCTTTGAGCTCCTCATCGGGAACGTGGATATTGGGAACTATCTTCTCCTTGCCGATCTCGGCCTGGATCTTATCTATGAAGGCGACTATATCCTTTATGTAGCAATGTGCAAGCAATATGGCGTCGAGCATCTCCTTCTCGGAGACCTCATTGGCGCCGGCCTCGACCATCATAACGGCGTCACGAGTGCCGGCGACTGTGAGCGCCAGACGGCTCTTCTCGCGCTGCGCGGAGCTCGGGTTAATTATGTACTCTCCGTCAACAAGACCGACGGAAACGGCGCCTACGGGCCCCATAAAGGGCGCCTCGCTGATGGACAGCGCAATGGACGAACCGATCATTGCGAGTATCTCTGGCTGGACGTCGGGCTCTACTGACATGCAGGTGGCAACGACCTGAACGTCGTTATAAAATCCCTTGGGGAACAGCGGACGCAGAGGTCTGTCGATAAGGCGGCTGGTGAGCACAGCCTTTTCGGAGGGACGACCCTCACGCTTGATGAAGCCGCCGGGGATCTTGCCGGCAGCATACATCTTTTCCTCATAGTCGCAGCTCAATGGCAGAAAATCCGCACCGTCGCGGGGCTGCTTTGCAACGGTCGCGCAAACAAGCAGCGCGGTGCCGCCGCAGGTGATCATGATAGCGCCGCCTGCCTGCTCGGCATACTTGCCGGTTTCAACCACTATCTTGCGACCGGCAAGCTCCATTTCAAATGTCTTTTGCATCTTTCTAATGCTCCTTTATATTTATACGTTTTAGTTTATCTAATCAAGGCGGAGTATATTTATGCGGGACGCGTTTGCCCCATCCCTCTGCTTCAAAGAAAAGCGGGTACTCCGGCCCGCTTTTCAATGATGGATCGTGTTATTACTTTCTGATGTTCAGTGAAGCAATTATCGCCCTGTAACGCTCAATATCGGTCTCCTTCAGGTAGTTGAGCAGACCGCGCCTCTTACCGACCATCTTTAAAAGGCCGCGGCGAGAGTGATTGTCCTTCTTGTGCTCCTGAAGATGAGCGGTGAGGTGATTGATGCGCTCGGTCAGAAGAGCGATCTGAACCTCGGGAGAACCGGTGTCGCCATCATGCAAAGCATGAGCGGCGATGATCTCATTCTTGCGTTCCTTATCCATATTATCCTCCATAAAATTTGATATCCCTGCAAGCTGCGTAGTACGGCGGAGTGACCGAAGAACGAAGCATGCAGATCGCCAAGGCAAGGGCAAAACCATCCCAATACACAAGGCAATGTATTATAACACAAACGCCAAGCGGTTGTAAATAGTTTTATCGGGAAAAATCTATATATTTTAAGCTGTCGCGGCATCTGCGCGAGCGCTCTGCGTCATGGGTAAGCTGTTCTTTAAGCTCATCGGCAGAATTGAAACGGCGCATATCCCTCAGCCATTGTACGAATATGACCGTCATCGGCTCACCATAGCAATCGTCTGAATAATCGAGCATATAAGTCTCGACCGAAACGACCTCTCCGTTGAAGGTTGGGTTGCTGCCAATGCTGGTGATAGCTCTATATCTGGCGCCTCTGACCTCAGCAACGGTGGCATACACGCCCTCCGGAGGGAGCAGTTTTTTGTTGTAGCCGGTAAGATTAGCGGTAGGAAAGCCTAACTTGGAGCCAATATGCTTTGCTTCTCCTACAACACCGCTGAGCTTAACGCCCTTGACCTGCCTCGCCTCGCTTCCGAGCCATACAGTGAGCTTTAACTCGCCCTCTATAATTTCGCCTATGCCCAGGAAATCACCGTCGGCATAAACGCGCAGAGGCATGCCCTCTCTGCAATCGTCGGTCTTAAATCCCGTTCCTTTTATCAAAAGGTCGATCTTCTTAGCGGAAATACCTTCGAGCCGTATCTCTGGCAGATGGGCGATCGCCTTATCGATAGGAATGACTGCATCATTGAGGCGACCCTCGCTGCGCATGGTTTCAAGCTCCGCTATCGAGTAACTGTCTTCGAGCGAGAACGCGCCGGAGTCGGTACGAAGCAAAAACGCCATGTGTGCAGGCACGCCCAAAGCTTCGCCGATATCCTTGCAAAGGGTCCTGATATACGTGCCCTTTGAACAGACTATCTCTATAAGAAATCGGTTGACGGCAAGCTGCTTTAATACTTGAAGCTTGTAAATGGTGATGCTGCGCCGCTTGACTTCGGGCGTTTGGGTCAGCTTTCCCTGACGTGCGAGCTTATAAAGCTTTACGCCGCCCACGTTGAGCGCTGAATACGCGGGCGGAGTCTGCTCTATCTCGCCCGTGAACTGCCGCAAAACCTCGGCAAGAGTTTCCAGCTCGACCACGGCTTCGGAAACTGCGGTAGGTTTGCCCGTCGCATCCTCTGTATCTGTAGCGACGCCGAAGGCTATCTCGGCGATGTATCGTTTTTGTTTATCGACCAAAAAATCAAAAAGACGGGTCGCACGGCCGATGCAGATCGGCAGCACCCCCGCCGCGGCGGGATCAAGCGTGCCGGGATGACCGACGCGCTTTTCATTGAAAACCCGTCTGATATCGGTTACCGCGTCGGATGAGCTCATCCCCGGCGGCTTCAATACGCAGATTACTCCCTCTCGCCTGCTCATTTATCAAGCTCAGCCTCAATATCCGCGACAACATTTGCAATGGTGGTAGAAAGCGGCTCCTTTGAGGTATAGCCGGCGGCATTCTCATGCCCGCCTCCGCCATAACGCTTAGCTATTTTGCCAACATCGGCGCACTCCTTTGCGCGCAGACTGACCTTAAAGGTGCCGTCGCGTCCCTCTCTCACGAAGACCGCAACACGCACGCTCTCAACATCTCGCACCTGATCGACTATACCCTCGCAGTCCTCCCCCGTTGCTCCGAACATATCCATCTGGGCGACGGTGAGCGTAGCAATGCCTATCCTGCCGTTACTTTGAAGCTGCATATTCGCCATTGTATAGCCCTGCACGCGGGTCTTGTTAAAAGGCACAGTGCGGTAAATGCAGCGGTTTACCTCGGTAATGTTGAGCCCGTTTTCATAGAGCTCGGCAACTATCCTGATGCTGTTCGGAGTGGTGTTGCTGTAAGTGAGGTTGCCCGTATCGGTAACTATGCCCGTGTAGATGCAAACAGCGGGATCTCCGCAGGTGGGCATGTCCATACGCTTATAAAGCTCTGCGATTATCTCGCAGGCAGCGGCCGCGTTCGGGAGGATAAGGTTGACGTCTGCGTAGCCCTTATTGGTGAAATGATGATCTATTACCATTGTGTGCACAGCTTTTTTAAAGATAAAATCTGCCTTTTTAAATCGCTGTGCATCGGCGCAGTCGACTGCGATAACGCACTCGTTTCCCTTCGCTTCGTCCGGCAGCAATACTCTTGAGGCGCTGGGAAGATAACCGTAGATATGCGGCACCGGCTCCTCGCAAATGACCTCGGCTGTCTTGCCGAGGCGTTCAAGCATAAGCTGCATTGCAAGCGCAGAGCCAAGCGTATCGCCGTCCGGCGAAACGTGTGTGAGTATGCTGAAGCTATTGTATTTTTCGACGCCCTCGATGATGGCGTCAAAGTCGTTTTTACTCATTCTGGAAAGTATCGTCCTTTCGCTCCTCGTCGGAGTCGGTTTCGCGGCGCTCGGCGTCAAGCCTGTCCAAAATCTGGGAAATGCGGACAGAATACTCGATGGAGTCATCCAGCTCGAAAATAAAGGTGGGAATATGGCGCAGGTCTATATTGCGACGCATCTCACGAGCGATAAAGCCTTCCGCGGCATTAAGCTGCGCGACGGTCTGCCTGCGCACCTCGTCGTCCTTATCGTAAACGCTGATCTTGACCTTGCACTGCTTGAGGTCGTTCGTTGCCTCCGCGCGCATAACGGTCGTGAGAGGAGATATACGCGGGTCCTTCATATCGCGGATTATCTCGCTCAGCGCCTTTTTTATCTCTTCGTTTATCCTGTCAAATCTCGTAAAAGCCATGCCGGTTTACCTCTTGACCTCCTCCATGATAAACGCCTCAATGGTATCCTGCTCATGGATATCGTTAAAGTTCTCAATGCCGATGCCGCACTCGTACCCTTGTGCAACCTCCTTAACGTCATCCTTGAAGCGGCGCAGAGAAGCGATCTTGCCCTCGTGTATGACTATGCCGTCACGAACGACACGAACCTGTGCGCCCCTCGTTACCTTGCCGTCGGATACATAGCAGCCGGCGATAGTGCCGACGCCGCTGACCTTGAAGGTGTTCCTGACGCTTATTGTGCCGATAACCACTTCCTGATATACGGGCTTGAACAGACCCTTCATAGCGTTTTCTACGTCCTCTATTGCCTGATAGATAACGCGATAGGTACGGATATCGACCTTCTCCTGCTCGGCAAGCGACTTTGCACCGGAGTCGGGACGAACGTTGAAGCCTATAACTATGGCGTTGGACGCGGAAGCGAACATGACGTCGGATGCGGTTATCGCGCCGACTGCGCCATGTATGCACTTGACCCTGACCTCGTCCTTGGAGAGCTTTTCAAGCGCCTGCTTGACAGCCTCGACAGAGCCGTCAACGTCTGCCTTGATAACGATATTGAGATCCTTGACCTCGCCCTCGGCGATATGGCTGTAAAGATCCTCGAGACTGACCTTCGAGAGCTTTTTCATCTGCTCCGCCTTGATCTTATTGCGGCGCTCCTCGGCGACGAGCTTGGAAAGCTTGTCGATATCGGCAACGTTCATCTCATCGCCTGCCGAGGGGACCTCGTTAAAGCCGAGAACCTCAACAGGACAGCTCGGACCTGCCTCCTTTACTCTTCTGCCCTTGTCGTCCATCATCGCCCTTACCCTGCCGAATGCAACGCCGGCAACAATGGGATCACCGATATGGAGCGTGCCGTTCTGCACGAGCACGGTCGCAACGGGACCGCGGCCCTTATCGAGCTGCGCTTCAATGATGGTTCCCCTCGCCTTGCGGTCGGGGTTGGCTTTGAGCTCCAAAACGTCTGCCTGAAGCAGTACCATTTCAAGCAGTGTATCGAGGTTGGTGTGGGCCTTCGCGGATACGGGAACGCAAATGGTTTCGCCGCCCCAATCCTCGCAGACCAGCCCGTGCTCGGTAAGCTGCTGCTTTACCCTGTCCGGGTTAGCCTCGGGACGATCCATCTTGTTGATGGCAACGATTATGGGCACGCCCGCCGCCTTGGAATGATTTATTGCCTCGACGGTCTGCGGCATTATGCCGTCATCCGCCGCAACAACGAGTATGACAACGTCCGTAACCTGAGCGCCCCTTGCGCGCATAGCCGTGAACGCCTCATGACCGGGAGTATCGATGAAGGTGATCTTCCTGCCGTTGCAGGTTACGGTATAAGCGCCGATATGCTGAGTGATGCCGCCGGCCTCGCCTGCGGTAACGGAGCTGTTCCTGATAGCGTCAAGCAGAGAGGTCTTGCCGTGATCGACGTGACCCATTATGGTGACTACGGGCGGACGCTCAATAAGGCTCTCGTCGCTGTCGGTCTCCTCGAGCGCGGCGGCAAGTACGTCCTCCGCGGTCTTGGGAAGCTGAAGCTCGAGCTCGATATCATAATCGGCGGCGATAAGCTCGCAGGTCTCGAAATCTATTTCGTTATTGATGGTGGCAATAGTGCCCATCATGAACAGCTTTTTGATTATCTCCGCAGCGGGCTTGCCTATTTTTTCGGAAAGCTCACGCACGGTGACGAGCTCGCTCGTGAGAACGGCCTTTTCGATCTTGACGGGCTCGGGCTTGTGCTGTGCCTGCTGCTTCTTTGCCTTGCGGCGATTGCCGAAGGCGCTGTCGTCGTCGCTCCAGTTCGCGGAGGGTACCGCCTCCTTCATGAGGGTCTTTTTGTTCTTCTGCTTTTTATCATTATCAAACGTGCGAACGTACTGACCTTTGTTCTCATGCTGACGGTTCTGCTGAGGGGGCGGCGTCATGCCCTGTGCGCCCGTTTTTTGACGCTGCTGACCGGAGGACTGCGGTCTGTCGCCGTACTGCTTATCGGTGCGCTGCTGAGGCTTTGCACCCGCGCGGTCGCCGCGATTGTCGGCAGGACGATTATAGCCGGGACGATTATCGTTCCTGTTATCCTGCCTGCCGTCACGACGGTCCCTGCGGCGGTCGTCGCCTGCGAAATTCACGGGCTTAACGTAAGCGGGAGCCTCGGACTTTGCGGTCTGCTTCACGGGCTCAGCCTGTTTTGCCTGAGTGGGCTGCTCGCTCTTTATGGGCTTATCCTCATTCTTATCGGTTTCGGAGGCATTTGGGGCGTCGGAAGTCGCGGGCTTCTCGGGCTCCTCCTCGGCATGACCGCCGAAATAAACGCCCTTCTGCTCG
>CALEPU010000286.1 GCA_937913075.1 uncultured Clostridia bacterium | reverse complement strand
ATACCGTTAGAAAAAACAAGCATGGCTCGTTCAAAATTGCGCCATGCTTGTTTCTATAAGCTTTGTCTCAAATGATTGCTAAATGCAACAGCCTCCAGTAAAATGCCCGCTTGCTCTTCGATCACCTTTTGGGCTTAAATATCTTGTGCTGCTGCCAGAAGGCGGTATCCTTTGTGAGGACAAGCACGTCGATATCGCCGCCGCAGGTCTTGACCTTGGGCTCGAACCTTTGGAGCTTTATCGTGACGTCCACAAGGAACTCGGCAAAGTCTATCGCGTCCTTCAACGGCATAATGTTATGGTTTATCACAGTGGGCGGCTGCGAGTTCAAAAGCTTTGCTATGACCTCCTGCTCGCCGCTCCAACTCGAAGCGTATCTTATGTGACCGTTGTCTATATTGACCCTTTTGAGCTCTTTATTGACGCTGTAAACGAAGGGCTCCTCCTCGTCGTAACCGCAGACGAAGAAGTTGACCTGCGGGAAGTATTTGAAGGCGTACGCCTGAAGCTTCTTTGCGACGTCGGTGACGCTGTCGTCCTCCCGCACCTCTTCTATTTCGAAAATGCGGAGATAATCCGAAATGGTCTTGTTATCGAGAATTGCGAGCCCGCAGGCGGAAATGCCCACACGCACCTTGTTTAAAAGGACTATCTTCTGAGCGTTGTCGGAAATCGAAAACATCGTCTGGCTCTGGGGCTTGCCGTCGTTGGGCTTGACCACGGCGTTTACGGTGAGACGGCTCTCGGTCGCCATCACTATGCCCTCCGGCACGTAGACCGAACACATTATGGACATATTTAATACCTCCTTGGTACTGATATCATTCTAAAATAACCGCTCCTATCATGCCTGCGTCGTTGCCGGTCTCTGCCGCAACAATGTCGCCGCAGGAGCCGAAAAAGCATTTATCGGCCGTTGCCCTGCGCAAAGGGGCAAGCAGCGTCTCCCCGGCGGCGCTCACGCCTCCGCCAATGACTATGACCTCGGGGTCAAGTATGTTGACGAAGCTCGCCAGTGCGTCAGAAAGAGCGTCAATGTACTCTCCCAACGCGTCAAGCGCGTACTCATCCCCCACCGCCGCACAGTCAAGCAGCAGCTTTGCGTCTGCCGACCGTCCCGACTTATTAAGGGAGTATATCATTCCTTTGCCCTCATTGCAAGCATTTTGGGCAAGCCTTGCCAAAGCAGACGCCGAGCAAAGAGTTTCCGCACAGCCGTGCCCGCCGCAGCCGCAGGACAAGCCTCCGCGCTGCAATATCATATGCCCCGGCTCTGTTCCACGCGATCTGCCGCCTTTAAAAAGCCTGCCGTTCAGAATGATCGCTCCTCCGAGACCGGTTCCTATGGTGAGCATAAGCCCGTTTTGCACGCCGCGCAGCGCTCCTGCGTTGAGCTCCGCAAGCGCGGCTGCGTCTGCGTCATTTATGAGCGACACGGGTTTTTTGAGCCTTTCGCTCAGCATTCTGCCCAAGGGGATATCATAAAGCCCGAGATTGGTTAGCTTTTCTACAACACCGTTATTGTCGACGGTGCCCGGGACGGTCACGCCGACCTTTCTTATTGATGCGAGGTCGCCTCCAAGCTCGTAAGCCAAGCGGCAGACTGTCTCCGTGAGCGCCGCCGCATCGCCCGCGGGAGTCGGCAGCGAAGCCCGCGCGGCAACGCAGTACCGCTCGTCTATAAGCCCCGCCTTAACGGAAGTGCCGCCGACGTCAATTCCGAGTGAAAGCATACGCCCTCCTGCCTCACAGAATATAGTTCTCGATAAAATACGCGACGCCGTCATCCTCACATGCGGGGACGGTAACATCCGCTATCTTCTTGACCTCGCTGCTGCCGTTTGCAACGCATGCGCCGAGACCTGCCCACTCTATCATCTCGCTGTCAAGGGTGTTGTCGCCTATTGCGGCGGTAAACCGTCTTTCAATACCGAGATGCTCGGAGAGCAGCCGCAGCGCAGAGCCCTTGCTTGCGCCGATTTTGTTGAACTCTATAAAACCGGGTGAGGACGCCGAGACTGCGCATCTGCCGGCGAGCAGCCTTGTAAAGTACGGCAGAAGATATGGCACGCGTTCCTGCTCGGTGATTATCAGCACCTTTGGAACGTTCTGCCAAACCATGCGTCTTACCTCGGGCTCTATACGGGCGGGCAGACCGAGATGCTCCGCGTACATGGAGCCATAGGGATGCTCGCGCTCGTATACTATGCCGTCGCCCTGATAGAGGTGGGCATGCAGCCCAAGCCCCTCGGCAAGGTCGAGTATGTCGGTGACGACTCGGCTTTCAAGCTCCGTCACCATGAAGGGCTGCTCCGTCGCGGCATCGACTATCATTGCGCCGCCGTAGTTTATGGTAAGCCTTTTAATGCCGAGCTCTCTCTGCACTTTTGACGCGCCGAGAAAGCCTCTCCCCGTTGCAAGCGTGACATAAACGCCGGCGCGCTGACGGGGTGCTTTACTATTAATGACGACGGGGAACAAATCGTTTTCGCGCAAGGTAATTTGCAGTACCAAGCCACTACCAAGACTTGGCGATTCGCACTCAACCAGTACGACATAATCGGGCAAAACAACACTCGCATTGCCCCGGACTACGATGGCTGGATTGACCTCTTTGGATGGGGAACCGGCAATAACCCTACGATAACAAGCACCATTAATACCGACTATGCTACCTTTAGTGAATGGGGCGCGAATAAGATTTCCAATGGCGGCAATACCGCTAACCTGTGGCGCACGCTGACAAAGGACGAGTGGAATTACCTGGTCTATAGCCGTTCGGACGACACACGTGGCAGCGCTACGGTAAACGGAGTGCATGGATATGTCTTCCTTCCTGACCTCTGGACTACGCCCGAGGGATTGAACTTTACTCCCTCCCCGAATAATTGGAACATCAACGTGTACTCCGCTACCGAATGGACTGCCATGGAGGACGCCGGAGCCGTTTTCCTCCCGGCTACGGGCAGCCGTGATGGAAATGAAGTGCAGGAAGTGGCTGAACAGGGAGAGTATTGGTCGTCTACTCCGAGCTATACAGAGCATGCCTTCAGAATGGTTTTTGGAGGGGGAACTGTTAACACCGGCGCTTATGCGCGCAGCATCGGACGTTCTGTCAGGTTAGTGAAGAAATACAACGCACCACAAGCGCACTGACAATTTTCTCCTTGCATTTTTCAGTTGGAAACTTTCTATAAACCATAAAAACAACCACATTATGAAAAAGATCTCATTGTTACTATCCCTTCTGCTGTTAAGTAGTGGAATATGGGCGCAGACAGGCAATTTCTCCGTCTCCGCAAGCAAACAGGTGCAGTTTTCAAAAGGCTTATTACGCTACCATTGCGGAAACAAAACTTGGAGTTTCGCCTCGAATCAATACGACGTAATAGGCGCATCCAATAGCAATGTGTCTTCTACTTATTCCGGCTATATCGATTTGTTCGGCTGGGGCACCAGCGGATATAATGGTTGTATGCCTTACGAGACGAGCTTGTCCGCTACCTACGGAGGGGGAGGCAGTTCGATTGCTGCGACAAATTACGATTGGGGAATACAGAATTTTGACAATTACAGAACCCTCACGCAAGCAGAGTGGAGTTATCTCTTCTCCTCGCGTGCGAACGCCTCCGCCCTGCGTGCGCCCGCTACAGTAAATAATGTGTGCGGATGGATATTGCTCCCGGATAACTGGTCCAACCCTTCTTCCGTCACATTTACTTCCTTTGCTGATGGAGCTAAGAGTTATACCGCTAACGTCTATACTGCTTCCCAATTCAGTACTATGCAAAGCGCCGGAGCCGTCTTCCTGCCTGCTGCTGGTTACCGCTATAGCTCAGGGAGTGTGACCAATGTCTCCTCTGTCAATTCAATGGGCTATTACTGGTCGGCGGATTATGCCAACGTCAGTTTCATGGGCAATTATCTATACTGTACCTCCGCTGAAATGCAGAAATATATGGGCCTGGCGGTTCGGCTGGTGTATGATACTTCGATGCCTCAACCGCAATATACTATTACCACAGCAGTTTCTCCCGCCGGCACAGGAACTGTTACAGGAGCTGGCACGTATTATAAAAACAGTAATGTTACAATCAAAGCCACTCCTGCCGACGGCTGGGTGTTCGATCATTTTGAGCGGAGTTATGACAACGCTACATACAGTAGTTCCGCCTCTTGGACTTTCACGGTCAAGCAGAGTGGCTCTGTTACCGCATATTTCAAGCAAAAAGAATACTATGTATATGGTCGTGTCTCCAGTTCTTGTGAAGGCAAAGGAACAGTAAGCCCTGAATACGCATCGGGAATAGTGGGGACAACGTTTACTTTTACTGCTACTGCCATGCCAGGGTGCCGGTTCGTCAGGTGGGAAGATGGTGTGACAACTGCTACGCGTACTTATACCATAACAGGCAATGAGCCAAAGTATCTGTACGCGCTCTTTGAGTCGGTAGCCACATACACGCTGACGGCACGGGCGAATAACTCGTCATATGGCACGGTAACCGGCAGCGGTGAGTATGCTGCCGGTGAATATATAAGAATGGAAGCCATTCCTAATAAGGGTTACAAAGTAACAGGCTGGGATAATAATCCGCGATGGGCAAATAGTATGCAACGTAGTATTCGGCTTTATGGCGATAGTACCAGTACGGCCTATTTCGCGCCGGCTAGTCAAATCGCAATCTCTGTTAGCGCAGAGCCATCAAACGCCGGTACTGTGACAGGCGGAGGCACTTATTATGAACAGGAAGAAGTAACACTTAGCGCGAAACCTAACAGCGGCTATAAATTCATTCGTTGGGAGCAATATAATACAGCCTTAAAGAAGTGGGCGTCTCTGGGTATGTCTAATCCATATACTCTCAGAGTGGAGAAAAACGAGTCTTTCCGTGCGGTTTTTGAAGAATGTAAAGTAGTAACTGTAAACATTACTTCTTCCGATGAAGAGCAAGGCACAATACGTGTTACACCTCAAAAAAACTCCTATTATGAAAGAGATACTATTACGGTGAAGGCTATTCCTGCACCCTGCTACCAATTTGATAAGTGGAGCGATGGCAATACAAGTAATCCGCGCACTATTATATTGTACAATAACCTTTCTATTAGCGCGCAGTTTAAGCAGGCGACGACTTCCATCGTTGTTTACGGATCATCGATTTATGGCTATTTAGGCGATGTTCGTATAGTGGAGACCGGAGATGATTTCGCAGACGAGGCGTGGTATACAGGCTGTACGGGTGATGCCATAACTGTAGAGGCGAAGCCTATTTCTGAAGGTTGTTTCTTCGACCATTGGAGTGATGGCAACACGGATAATCCGCGAACTTATACACTTCAGGAGGGCTATATTTCCATAAAGGCTCTCTTTAACAAGACTGAATTTGGTGGCTACTGCGGTTTCTCTTATGGTTCTCAACCGTCAGAAAAAGCATGGTGGACTTACGATCGGTTCGGAAATGTTCGTATTGAAGGAGAGGGAAATCTTTTTAATTTCGGCTATCAGACGGTTGAGATTAATGGAGTGAGCACGTGGGTCTCCGGCGCGTCATGGTATAGCCGCCTCAAGAGTGGTACATATACACTTACTATAGACGATAAGATTACTAATATTCCGTCTTATGCATTTTGTGGATGCTTAGGCTTAAAACGTGCAAATTTGAAAAACAGTACTATAAAATATATTGCCGATCTGGCATTTGCCCTCACTGCAGAAAAGGGTAGACG
>CALEPU010000285.1 GCA_937913075.1 uncultured Clostridia bacterium | reverse complement strand
AAAAGCAGCGAACGGCCGCCCGCCATCACTATGCCGTTGTCGCAAATATCCGCAGCGGCGTCCGGCGGAGCGGAATTCAATGCCTCGGTCAGCTCGTGCGCTATCGAGCTGCAGACGGGCTGGATGGCGCTTCTTATCTCGCTTGATCTTACCGCAGTCTTTTTAGGCGAACCATCCTCGATGCTTCTGCCGACCGCAGTGATATGCGGCAGATGCAGGCTCAGTTTTACGTTCTCGGCAGTCCTTGCACCGACGAGCAGCCCATACTCTCGGGCAAAATAGCTCTGTATCGCCCTGTCGACATTATCGGAACCGACGTTGAAGATGCTGCTGCATATAAGACCTCCGTTGGCGCATACTCCGACGGCGAGCTTATCCCTGCCGAGATCGGCAATCATCGTGGCACGAGGCGCATCAATATCGACTCCTGCGCCTGTCGCGGCAGCCATCAGCGCATCTTTTACGCTTACCCTGCGGAAGCCCGCAGCTTTTGCCGTCTCCACCGCGGCAAGCCTCTGCATATCGGGAGCGCACTGCGGCAGCACGAGCTTTAAGCTCACGCCGAAAACCGACCTTCTGTTTATAAGCTCCAGCGTCATACGCCGCAGCATTATCGCGGCAAGCTCGATATTTGCGACCCTGCCGCCCCGAACGGGGTAGACGGCAGTCGTGTTCAAAAGGCGGCGCGCCCTTTCACCCACGGCAAGCACGCACGAACTGTTTTGGGGGTCGAGCGCTACGCGGCTCTCCTGCATTGCTGTCCTGCCTCCTACGGCAAGCTTTGTTACCGCGGAGCCAATATCCGCATAAATCATCGGCATGGTATTCCTCCGTATGCCCCCGCGAGGGGCTTTTTCTTGTAAAGAGTATTCCCATGTTTGGCGAAAATTTACATCGGAGCCAATAAAAAGAAGGGCGTTTTTTGAAGAAACGTCCTTCTTGTCTTTGGGCTCAGGTTCAGAAGCATTGCGGCATGACGCCAACGGATTTCGGCTTCAAAAGTCTCGCGGCATGACGCCAACGGTTTTCAGCATTTGATACAGCAGATGCACCGGCAGCCCGACCACGGTAAAATAGCTGCCTTCTATACCCTCGACGAACATTGAAAAACGCCCCTGTATGCCGTATGCGCCCGCCTTATCCATGGGCTCTCCGGTTGCAATGTAGCTTGCTATTTCATCCTCTGTCAGCTCACTGAAATGCACAAGAGCTTTGTCGAAGCCGCTTTGCTCGCCAAACGGAGTGACAACGGCGACGCCCGTGTAGACGGTATTCAGCCTGCCGCTCTCCGCAAGGAGTATTTCACGCGCGTCGGCTTCGTCGCGCGGCTTGCCTATGATGCGCCCTTCAAGCACGACGACGGTATCCGCGCCGACTACCACGGCGTTCCCGCGCCTTTCGCTGTCAAGCGAATTATAAACCGCGCGCGCCTTTATGAGCGCCAAGCGGCGAACTAAAAGAGCGGGATCGCTCTCCTCGATGCTCTCGTCGGCGTCGGCGGGCAGCACTGTGAAATCGTAGCCGCAGTTAGCCATAAGCTCACGTCTGCGGGCGGAATTGCTTGCAAGTATAAGCTCCATTGGGCCCCCTTGAAAAGGTTTTGAATATTATACCTCTTGAGGGCGGCTTCCGCAAGCTTCTGGCGGCAAGTGGGGCAAAGGATGACTGTTTAAGCAGCTTGCGAACAGCACGGCGGGCGCCCACGGGCAGGCCCTTGGCATGAACTGAGGAGCTCGCAGGCAGTATGAGCGCGGTAAGTATTGGCAGCGTTTTTTCTTATTTTTGCAAAAAAGCAATTCGCTCGAAAAAAAAAGTGGGTAAAAGTGGTCTAAGGGTGTTGCAAAGTGGGGCAATTAGTGTTATAATCTATGCAACCGGTATCAGCGGTGTGCGGCAATGGGGTGCGGCACGCCGCGAGGCAAGTTTTCAGGCAGGGGGGGTGCGCGCATGGTCATCGGCAGTTTCAGTGTCTCCGTTGACAGCAAGGGCAGGATATTTGTGCCCGCAAAGTGGCGCGACTCCTACGATAACAAGCTCGTTGCAATGCAAGGCATAACTGAGGAGCCCAACGAGTGTTTTCTGCTTATAATGCCGGAGTCATACTTCGATCAGTTCATGGACGAGATCAACGCTCCCCATGCCGTCAGCATAAAGCTTAATAACGCCGCCCGCAGCATACTGCAAAACGCGTATGAGTGCGAGATCGACGCCAAGGGCCGTATCCTGATAGATAAGGGTCTGTTGGATTATGCCGGCATTTCGGGCACGGCTACGCTTACTGCAACGCGCAACAAGTGCTTTGAGGCTTGGGAACCGAAAAGGCTCGAGGCAAAGAACCTTGCCTATACTCAGCTTGATTCCGCGCGCGATCTGCAAAAGCTTGCCGCTGAACTGGAGAGTGCGGGCAGATGACGGAGTCCGGTTATCACAAGCCCATAATGCTTAAAGAGGTGTTGGGGCTCCTGGATCCCGCGCACTGCACTGCGACCGTGGACGGCACGCTTGGCGGCGGCGGGCACAGCGAGGGCATTTTAGAGCTTTTGCCCGAGACCTCATGGCATTTCGGTATTGACCGTGACGCCGAGGCGCTTGCGGCGGCGGGAGAACGGCTCGCGGGTTATGCCAATTTTATGGAACTTTACGGAAACTTCTTCAACATGCGGGAGCTTATACCGCTTTCCGAGTATAAGCTCCCCGGGGTTGACGGGATCCTTTTAGATTTGGGTGTTAGCTCCCACCAGTTGGATGATGCAAAGAGGGGCTTTTCTTATGGGGCTGAGGCGCCGCTTGATATGCGAATGGACACGAGCGCTCCCCTATCGGCCTACGAGGTGGTAAACGGCTACACGAGCAAGCGGCTGTTCGAGATAATACGGGATTACGGCGAGGAAAGGTTTGCCTCCCGCATCGCAAACGCGATAGTGCGCGAGCGCGAAGCTGCGCCGATCGAGACGACGACGCGGCTTGCGGAGATAGTAAAGGCGGCGATCCCCGCCGCGGCAAGAAGAGACGGACCTCACCCCGCAAGGCGCGCCTTTCAGGCGATACGCATTGAGGTGAACGGCGAGCTCGAGGGGCTCGGCGAGGCGATAAGAAACGCCGTTTCGCTTTTAAACCCGGGAGGCGTGATGTGTGTGATAACCTTCCACTCCCTTGAGGACAGGATAGTCAAGAACGTGTTCCGCGAGCTGGCCTCGCCCTGCACCTGTCCCCCATCGGCGCCGATATGTATATGCGGCAAAAAGCCGATAGTCGAGATACTGACCGGCAAGCCCATAGTGGCTTCCGAGTCAGAGGTAAACGAAAATCCCCGTGCGCGCAGTGCGAAGCTGCGGGCGGTTAAAAGGACTCATAACGAATTGAGAGGTTGAATATCATGAGTATGCCTGAAGCTAACAGAAGGAATACCCCTAACGAGCCCATCAGGGTCTACGCCCCGAGCCGCGGCAATCTGGCTATACAGCCGGAGAGGAACCCCGCGACCCGAGTAGCGGAGCCCGTACGCCGCCCGAGGCAGGAGCCTGCCGTCCGCCCTTTGACTCCGGGCAAGGACGCTGTCTCCCCCTCCCACCGCCGCTTTGCGCAGATCTGGCGCGAGTACCGCGTTACTCCCAAGCTTGCGGCGTTCGCATGCGTTTGTCTTGCCGCGGGCGCGATGCTCTTTATGCTTCGCCGTTACAGCAGGATATCCGCCGTACAGCGCGATATCAATTCGCTCTCGAAGGAGATAACCCGCATGGAGGACAGCATAGAGCAGGCAAACGTGAGCTTTATGTCCTCCGTTGACATCGGTGCGGCGCACGACGCGGCGACAGAGGCGGGCATGGTTTATCCGGGCGCCGACAGCTTCGGCAGGTGATCGTGTAAGGAGGCTTTCCTTTGGCAGCTAAGAGGAAAAAGCGCACACGCAATACGGCAGAGAAGGCGATAAGACCGTCCTGGTCATTGAAGCAGCGCCTCCTCTGCGTGCTTATCGTGTTTACGGTTTTCTTCCTTATATTAATCGGAAGGCTCTTCTACATTCAGGTGATATGGGGTCCCGAGCTCCAAAGGATGGCGCTTGACCAATGGACGCGCACGACCGCCCTCACAGCGGAACGCGGCAGGATACTGGACAGCAAGGGAAAGATACTCGCTACCAACGACAACGTCTACAAGGTAGTGGTATGGCCCAATCAGATAGAGGCGAGCGACCGCGAGCGCATTGCGACCGAGCTTAGCCGTCTCTTGGGCATGGACTACGACACGGTACTGACGAGGGTCAGCACGACAAGGTATCAGGAGCGCGTTATCAAGCGCCAGATAGACAAGGACACGAGGGACGCGGTTGAGGCTTTAAAGCTCGGTAAGGGCGTCGGCACCGCGAACGACAGCAGGCGAACCTATCCCTACAACGATCTTTTTGCCCAGATCATAGGCTTTACGGATATCGACAACCACGGTCAGGAGGGTCTTGAGCTTGCTTACGACGAGTATCTTTCGGGCACTGACGGCAAGCAGATAGCCGAGACCGACAGCTCGGGCAACGTACTTGCATACAGCGCCACCCAATACGTCGACCCGATCGACGGGCTCGATATAGTTATAACAGGCGACAGCGTTTTGCAGAGCTACCTTGAAAGCGCGTTGGCAGACGCCGTCGAGGTCAACAACGCCAAATCCGCGCAGGGCATAATAATGGACTGCAAGACGGGCAGGATACTCGCCATGTCCTCCCAGCCGGATTACGACCTCAACAACCCTCCGAGGAGCGACCTCGCGCTGCTGGCTGAGGTCAGCCGCAACAGGTTAGTCACCGACGCTTACGAGCCGGGCTCGACCTTTAAGATAATCACCCTTGCCTCCGCCCTTGACTGCGGCGTTGCGGGTGCGCGCGGCTACTACTGCGCCGGCGGTTATCAGGTGAACGGCGAGACCATACACTGCTGGCGCACCGCAGGACACGGCGATCAGACGCTCACGCAGGCGGTCGAGAACAGCTGCAACTGCGCGTTCATGCAGATGGCGCTCGGCATGGGCAGCGAGCAGTTTTACGATTACATCTACTCCTTCGGCTTCGGTCAAAGCACCGGCTGCGGGCTTTCGGGCGAGTCGAGCGGCATAGTAACACACGAGAAATACGTTACCGACAACGATCTTGCAAGAATAGGCTTCGGTCAGAGCATTGCGGTAACTCCCATACAGCTCTGCACCGCGGTATGCGCCGCGGTTAACGGCGGATATCTATATCAGCCTCATGTTGTGCAGAGGATAGTCGACAACGAGGGAAACGTGGTATTCGAGGCCAATGAGGAGCCCGTTCGTCAGGTGATATCGGAGTCCACCTCAAAGCGCGTTCGCGAGATATTGCAGAGCGTTGTTGACAACGGCACCGGCAGGAACTGCCAAATAGAGGGCTACAAGGTCGGCGGCAAGACCGGCACCGCACAGAAATACGACGAGTACGGCAGGATCAGTCAGGGCAGCTACATCTGCTCGTTCATAGGCTTTGCACCCGCCGACGACCCCCGATTTGTTTGTCTGATACTGGTCGACGAGCCGCAGGTCGGGCAAATTTTCGGCAGCACCGTCGCCGCGCCTTTTGTCAAGACGGTGCTTGAAAACACGCTGCATTACAGCGGTATCCTCCCCTCCACGAAGAGCGAGACGGTAAAGGTTCCCGACCTTGCGGGGCTCGATATAGGGGAAGCTTCAGATCGGAAGAGCGTCGTGTAGGGAAAGAGTGTAGATC
>CALEPU010000284.1 GCA_937913075.1 uncultured Clostridia bacterium | reverse complement strand
TATGTTTGAGTTTCAAGGTGCGAAATTACTTAAAAACCACGACATAAGCAAAACAATGCAGTATGTTTTTTTCGGTGCAAATAATTTTGCTAGCAAATTTTTGATTAACTGGGCTCTTTATTGGCATTAAGGAGACTCTTTATTGAAAATTTTGCTAGCAAAATTTTCGATGGCAGTTTTTGAGGGCTGGACAGTGGTATGATGCAAGACTTGTAAGAGGCATCTCTTTGCCTAAGAAACATATATCCCACCGCGGTATGGCTGACGGCCATGCCACGATGGGAAGGTCTGAAACGATAGTTGAGGGAGTCGGGCTGCTATTTAAACAGCACGCTCTCAAATCCGAACATCAAGCTTGCTAATTGATAGAACAGGGCCAGAATCAAGAGAATGGCCATAAGAAGCAACAAAAACAGCAAGAGCTTTGCGCGCGCAATACTGATTTTAATGCTTATCTGCTTCGTGATCGTCGTATGCGGCGCGATATACCTGCTCATTGCGTTTGACAGGCAGCAGTTAGCAGATTACATCACCAATATTTTCAACGCGTTCGGTCAGGCTTGACCTTGCCAGATATCAAAGGCGAGGAGCGCTTGATGATAAAGCATGGGGTATCCGCTTGAAGCTTTAATGCCGAGAGCGCTTGCCGCCTCTGTAAGGGCGGTCTCCCCCTCCCTTTTATAGACCATATCAAACACGAGCTTTGGCGAAAGCCTTTCAAGAAAGGCAAAATCGTCGAAGCTCTTGTTATTTTGCATACCGAGCGGGGAAGCGTTGATAAAGATATCGCAGGGCTCGGAGTGATAAGCAAATATGCTCTCGGCAAAGGGCGAACCGAGGCTGAGCGAGCGAACGAGAAGCGTAACCTCTGCGCCGCAGTCGGAAAGAGCAAACGCAGCGGAAAGCGCGGCGCCTCCCCTGCCGAGAATGGCAGCGCGCTTGCCCGCAGGGTCAAAGCCCATAGCGTGGACGGCGTTAACAAGTCCTGCGCCATCAGTGTTACAGCCTACAAGCTCACCCAGCTCCCGCTTAACTATATTGACTGCGCCGCATCGAGCGGCAGTAACTTCGAGCCTGTCAAGATAGGGTATAATGCTGCGCTTATGCGGCATGGTAACGGCAAAGCCCGAGAGCTCTTTCGTGATACTTCGGATATCGCAAAGCTCTTCCTCTTTTATACGAAGCCTGATAAAATCGGCCTCGACCCGATGCCGCAAAAAGAGCTCGTTATATATTTCAGGCGAAAGGCTGTGTTCAACGGGGTCGCCTATTACTGCGTAGTGCCGCACAAAAAATCTCCTATCCGGCTAATCTTCTTGTTAAGATTATAGCATACATCGAAGGAATATGGTATAATAATTTAAAGGAAGGTGAGCTTGAATGCGTATTCTTGTATTGAACGGGCCCAATCTGAATTTGACCGGAAAGCGCGAGCCTTCAATATACGGCAGGCGCAGCATGGACGATATAATAAAAGACCTTAAAGCCCATGCAGAGGAGCACGGGCATGAGCTTTGCAGTTTACAGTCGAACCACGAGGGTGTGCTGATAGACGCCTTACAGGAAGCCGACGGCAGATTTGACGCGGTGATACTGAACGCGGGCGCGCTGACGCACTATTCTTACGCTCTGAGAGACGCGATAGCGGCGACAGGCCTACCCGTTGCGGAGGTACACATGAGTGACTTATTAAGCCGCGAGCCGTTCCGCGCTGTCGACGTTATCGAAGAGGTTTGCGCTTTCAGAATAATGGGAATGGGCGAAAGGAGCTATTTTGAGGCATTCGATATGCTGACGAAATAAAAAGCACATAAAAGCTGCACAAAAAAGCAGGGTCGGCACGATGACCGACCCCGCTTTTTTGTCTTTTTGATTACCAATCGTACTGAACGTTGCCGAACAGCTGATTTGCAGAAACCTCATCAGCACCGCCGAAATCGTCGTTGTTGGTGACGTCTGCGATCTCGAAGGATACAACCTCGAGCTCGGGATCAGAATAGAACTTCATAATCCAAACAATCCTTTCAAAAAATATTTGTGACTCCGTGTGCGTTGTTCACGCACACGGAGAGACACACGTTAATTAGTTAGCCGCGGTGTTGACGGAAGCGGCTACGGGATCGCCAACATACTCTTCAGTGACACCGGCATAGGTGTAGTTGATGTAAGGAGTAGCGGTGACCTCGATGTCGAAGTTAGCTTCCTTTACGGCCTTCAGAACAGCAGCAAAGGTGAATACACCAGTGTTCTCCTCACCCTCGGCATCCTCATACATGGTGTAGATGGTGGTACCCTTGACGGTGATGGAATTGGTCGCGGTAGCAAGAGTGCTCCAGTACTTGGTGATCTGGTAGTACTCCTCAGTGGGACCGTAGTTGCTGCCCTTGTAGTTGATGTAGGAATCGTTGAAGGTTACGGTGTAGATGAAGCGGAGATCGCGGTAAGCATCCTCTGTTGCCCTTGCACGCAGATCGGCCTTGGTGCCTTCTACCGTGGGAGGTACGGGGATGTAGGACTCGGTGTAGGTGACGGTGAACTCAGCGTCGCCATCGCATTTGCCGGTCACAGGATCGACAGGATCATAGCCGTCGATCTCGGGGAGAGCGATCGTGTAATCATCGCCGTAAGAAACGGTAACGACGATATCCTCACCGACAGGCTCGCCGTTCTCGTCTACGAGGTGGACGGTGATGGTGTACTCGTTAGCGGTGTAGGTGACATAGATGGTCTCGCCGTCAATGCACATCTGACCGTTTACTACGGGATAATCAGCGGTGTAACCCTCGATAACGGGGCTCTCAACGCTGTAATCACGCTTGTAGAGATACTCGCCGGTGTAAGCCTCGGCGGCCTCGGAACCATCAGCATACTGATAGATGATGGTGAGAACGTAGGTGTTGGGAACGTACTTGGCATAGAGCTCGCCGTCGCCGGTGATGATCTGGCTGCCGGTCTGACCCTGCTGCTCGTAGGTGTAACCCTCGATGACGGGATACTCGAAGGTAAGCTCGTAGTTTGCGGGATACTCGCCCTCGATAGCGGGAGCAAGCTCATCATTCATGTTGTAAGCATCAACAAAGTGGATGATGAAGTGATAGTAAGGAATAGCGGCATAGTTTACATGCACGGTGTCATTGTCGGTAAGAGTGCCCTCTACTACTGCGGGATAAGCAGTGTAGCCCTCGATCTCGGGGGAATCATAGCTATACGCAGTGCCATAGGGGAGGGTGTACTCAACGGTGTCGATGACGTCGCCATCCTGATACTGATAGACGATGGTCAGGGTGTACATGATCTGCGAAGTGGTGCCGTTCCAAACATGCTCGGAGGTCTCGGTCCAACCGGAGAAGGTGTAACCCTCATCGGGGGTGTAAGCGGGCATCTCCCACTCAGCACCCTCATCATGGGTGACCTCAGCAAAGAACTCGCCATTGAGATAGAAGGTCTCGGTAACGGTGATTACGGGAGGCTCGGTTACAGGGGGCTCGGTCTCTTCGGGGCCGCCGTCGTCAGCATAAATGAGGATCTTACCGTCGGTGGCGGTGAGCCAGGGAGCATACTCATAATCGGCCTCGGTGTCTTCTATGAGCTCAACGCACTTATCGGAAGACTTGGGGCTGTGGTTCTCATCATATACCATGTACTCAAACTCATAGATGGTAAGAGCAACGGGGAGATAATAACCAACGCCTGCCTCATAGAGGCAATCCTCCTTGGCGGGCTGAGCAACGTAACCCATGGCGAGACGTACGAGATAGCCGCCCATCTGGCAGCCGCCGTACTGACCGGAACCAAGGTACATACCGCCGTTGACATACATCTTACCGGTCTCGCCCTTGGGGGAACCGCCGGACTGACCCGCGTAATTGATGTTGGCAACTACGTTGATCTTATCGGAATACTCCTCCTCATCATCCCAGGTCTGAGAGATCTGAGCGGTAAGACCGCCGCTCCAAGTTACGGAGTAGGCAGTAGGAGCGAAGTAATCGGGAAGGTAGTTGATGAGGTAGCCCATCGCGAACATGCCGGAGCCCTCGGTGATGCCGAAGTACTGGAACTTCTGGGCAGTTGAAAGGGTGGAGCCGGGCTGAACGTCGGTCCAATCAAGATCCGTTACGTAGAAGTTAACGGGAGCATGATCGGGGAACTCTGCAGCAAACGAAACGGCAGGCAGAACAGCCAGAGCCATTACGAGAGCACACAGCATTGCAAGTGTTCTTTTCATGTGTTTTCTCCTTCTC
>CALEPU010000283.1 GCA_937913075.1 uncultured Clostridia bacterium | reverse complement strand
CCGAATGCTCTAGCCAGCTGAGCTATGCCGCCGGATGGTTGCGGGGGAAGGATTCGAACCAACGACCTTCGGATTATGAGCCCGACGAGCTACCTGCTGCTCCACCCCGCGATGTTACTGCCTTAACAGCATATGTTATAATATCAAAGCCCATAACAAAAGTCAAGCGTTTTTTATTATATATTCTGCCGGCGGTGCAGAATTTACGGAATTTTTCATTTTCTCGAAGGATTGATTGCGGGCGGCTTTTTGCTTATAATATAGAAGATAATACGAAAGGAACCGATTTATATGAAAAGATTTTTTGCCGCCGTTCTCGCGCTGCTGACGCTCTTTTCGCTCTTCGGCTGCACGACAGAAGTCATCCCGCCGTCGGAGCCGGGCACCGATGTTATAAGTTTTGAGACTGCCGACCTTGACGGCGCCGCCGTAAAGAGCGCCGATATCTTCGGCAAAAACAAAATTACCATGATCAATATTTGGGCTTCGTGGTGCGGTCCCTGCCAGAGCGAGCTGCCCGCTCTCGAAAGGCTCTCCGCAGAGCTTAACGATATGGGCTGCGGGCTCATCGGAATACTTGACGACGGCGATACCGACGATGGGCGCGCCTCCGCCGCCTCAATTATGGAAGCTCTCGGAATAACATACCCCGTGCTGATATCGAACAGCTCAATCCGCGAGCAGCTTACCTTCCGCTATTATCCAACCACCTTCTTTGTGGATTCCGAAGGGCGCCTCGTCGGCGAGCCCATAATAGGCGCTCAGGTCGACTCCTATCTGCCCGCCGTGCAGGCGCTGCTCGCTTCTCGGGATTGAGCAAGGCTTTCGCCTAAGCTCCGCTTCTTAAAGAATACTTCCGGTCAAGTCCCCTGCGAGGAGGGAGGGGAGAGGGGGCCTTGACCGCTTCAATGCTTAGCTGCCGGATACCGCTGTATCGCTGTAACAGTAGGTATAGGAGTAGGAATAGGCGTTCGCGAAGGTATACGAGACGCCGCCGATAGTGACCGTATGGCTGCCGGCGGAATTGAGCGATAGCTGATAGCTTTTTACGCTGCCGCCTGTGGAGACCCTGCCGTAGCCGAGGATTATCAGCGTGCCGCCGGTGACGGTGATCGTGCCCTTGTTGGCATAGATGCCGCCGCCTTTTTGCGTGGCGGTATTGTCCTTGATCGTGCCGCCGGAGATGGTAGCGGTAGCGTTGCCTTCGTGGGCCATAGATCGGA
>CALEPU010000282.1 GCA_937913075.1 uncultured Clostridia bacterium | reverse complement strand
CGGCAGATTCTCCTGTTCTCTCCGAAGGCAGAGCCGGCTCTCACAAGATCCAGGGTATCGGCGCAGGCTTTGTCCCGGATGTTCTTAACACATCTGTTTATGATGAGGTCTTCAAAGCTTCAGGCGATGACGCGTTCGCAGCAGCCAAGCTGCTTGCGAAAAAGGAAGGCATCTCCGTCGGCATCTCCTCCGGCGCTGCGGTATGGGCGGCGATCGAGCTTGCGAAGCGCCCCGAGAATGCGGGCAAGACGATCGAGGCGCTGCTGCCCGAGGTGGAGGCGTAAGCCGCCATTGCCGCCGAGGAGTCGCTCACGTCATAGGTATCGCTCAAAAGTCCGGAGAGCAGAGAGCCGTTCGATACCGAGGAGCCGGAGTAGCTTATTATATCGCTGCTGTCGTCATAGCCGCTCATGCCGCTGAGACCCGAAAGGAGCGAGGAGCAGCCGCTGCCGCCGGTGCAGCTCTTCAACAGCAGGTAAGCTATGAAGATGACCGCGATTATGAGTATTATCTTGGTCAGAGAGGACTTGCCCCTCGTGCCGCCGCTGCTGCCGGACTGCTGATAGCCGCTGCCGCCGGTTGTGGAGCCGAAGCCGCCCAATATTCCGCCCGACTGCTGACCGGAGCTTTGGCTCTGCTGCCCCGTGCTGTCGCCAAGCAGCGTACCGAGCAGCGAGCCGCGATCCGCGCTCTCGCCGCCGTTTGTCTGCTGCGCCGCCTGTTTGCCGGCATATCCGTCCTCACGCCCGACAGGACCGTGAACGCCGGCGCTCTCCTCGCGCTTGCCGACGCTCGCAGTACCCTTGCCGACGTTCTTCTTCCTGCCGCTTGTAGGTCTTTTTTCCATATAGCATTATCTCCTTGTATGGTGATAACCGAATTATATCATATCTCAAATAAAATAAAAAGAGGTTGAAAAAAATTGTGGAGAAAAGGAGAATGGGCGTACCCGCAGGATGCTCCTGCCCTCTTGATAAATCCCTCGCGTTATGTTATCATTCCAAAAACGACGGAGGCTGAATACGGCAGTCTTTACTGCGACTTGACCCGTACGGCATTGCAAAGAGGCTCTGCTGTCTGCGTCTTATCGGCCTTGACGGCGACCTGCGCACAGTGGGCGGCGAAGCTCACGCCTCCTCGGGCTATGCCGAGCTCGGCCGGTTTTCCGTTTACGATGAAGAGGCGACCGCCGAATGGCAGTCGGGTATTGAAAACGCCGTAATCGAGGTAAGGGCTGCCCTCGGCTTGGAGTGATATGTCAGACTATACTTCCGCAATAATCCCCTGCACCGACTATGAAAACTGCGAGGCGCCCCTCAATGCCGCAATAGATGCGATAGACGGGCTTAGCTGGGTGCGCCCCGGCATGCGCGTTGCTATAAAGGCGAACCTTGTCGCCGCCATGAAGCCGGAGGCGGGTGCGACGACCCATCCGGCGCTCGTTGCGGCGCTCACAAAAAGGCTGATCGGCATGGGAGCCGAGGTCATCGTCGGCGACAGCCCCGGCGGAGTCTACACTCCCTCGGCATTGCAGCACGTCTATTCCGCCACGGGCATGGCTCTCGCGGAGGAAGCGGGCGCGAAGCTCAACCGCGACTGTTCCGACAGGACCGTTTCCATAGCGGGGATGCGGATGCGCAGTCTCACCTACACCTCATATCTTGACGAATGTGACGCGATAATAGACTTCTGCAAGCTCAAATCCCACGGCATGATGGGCATGAGCGGCGCAGTTAAAAACCTTTACGGCGTGATACCCGGGCTTTTAAAGCCGCAGACGCATTATCTCTATCCCAACGCGGATGATTTTGCCGATATGCTTGTCGACATAAACGAGCATTTTAAGCCGAGGCTTGCCTTGGTTGACGCGGTGCTCGGCATGGAGGGCAACGGCCCCACCGCGGGCACGCCGAGGCATATCGGCGCGATAATCGCGGCGGGAACGACATACGAGGCGGACGTTGTTGCCGCAAGGCTCATTGGCGCGGACGCGCAGGGCGTGCCGACAGTGCGAG
>CALEPU010000281.1 GCA_937913075.1 uncultured Clostridia bacterium | reverse complement strand
CAGCGCGCTTTGCGTTGCGATGCCGAAGTAGCCGTTCAGCTTGTCGTTATAATAGCCGAGGGAATTGAGCCTTAGCTGGAGGTTCAAAACGTCCTCGCCCTCGTTGCCGTATTCGATTACGTATTGCTTTGCCGCAGTGGAAAAGAGCAGCGCTATAAGGCTGCTGTCCACAACGCCGGACTGGTTGAAATAATGCGTGCGCTGAAACAGCCTGACCGCATTTTCCACGGAGGCGTTGAAGGTATCGCCCGGAACGTCGGCTGCCATGTAATTCAGCTCCATTAGGCGGGATTCTATCATCTCAACCTTCGGATCGACGTCGCCGAGCTTTAACATAACGCCGACGACCTCGTCGGTGGCCGAGGGCGAACGATCGGGCGAGAAGGGAGGGAGTGTAACTCCCGCCGGCTGCGAAGTAAGCTCCGCCGGCTGCGGCGAGGCAACGGAAGCGTCCGTCGGTACGGTCTTGATTTTGGCGGCATACAGAGCGGGTATGATAACAAGACCCGTCAGCAGCACGCCGGCAAGCACCGCCGCCGGCACGCGCATCCAGCGCAGCGCCGCTTTAAATCCGCCTGTGTTTTTTTGCATACTTTGCCTCCTGTTCTGCGGCTGTGCCGACGTGAGCGCAGTATATTGACAATGCCATTATACCACATATCGACGCGGATTTCGACAGTAAAAACCGCCAAGAAGCAAATTTTTTTAAACTTTTATAGGTTTTTTACGAATATCCTGACCCTTTCGCCGAATATAAGGCGTATCCTCTCATGAAGCTCGGCATTGCCGCCCTCTGCAAGGTCGTAGACCTCCACGGCATCGGGAGCGAGCGCGATGAGCAGCGGGACTATACTGCCGCCCTCCTCGTCGCGGTATTCCACCCTGCGCTCCTCAGAGTCGGTAACGACGCCGGTGCCGTCGGCGTTCAGTATGACCCGTACCGTATGCGGACGGCAGTTATCGGCGATATCCTCGTCGGAAATGAGCTTAATGAGTTCCATAACCGCGGAATACTCCCTGCTTTCCATAAGCTCCTCCCCCGCAGTCTCGACAGCGAGCGCCCAAGCCTCCGCAACGGGCTGAAGGCGAAACCTCAAAAAGCCCTCCGCGGTGATAAGCGTATGCTCGGAAAGATGCTCCGCAATGCGCTCCGCCGCAAAGTCCGTAAGGCGGCTCCTGTCTGCAAGGCGCAGCGCTCTTGCAAGCACGCCCTCGGTGCGAAGCTCTCGGGGCAGCAGGCACATAAGCCGCGCAGTCTCGAAAACCATAAGATCCGAGGTCATCAGCTCCGCAAGCGTTTTTACGAAGGCGGCGAAATCGCGGGGCTCGATATCGACCTTGACTCTGCCTTTGCCTGATGAAAAAGGTTCTGCCGTTATTCCGTTCCGCCTGAGTCTGTATGTCAGAGTGTCCCGAAGCGCCTCCGGATAATCGCAGCTTACAACAGTGTACCTCGGCATCGTTCCCCCCACAAAAAGAAATCATCCCTACTAATATGTTCAGTTCTGCGGAAATTGTGCTTGACAGTTTTTTACGGGCGTACTATAATAGCAATCAGTTTGATACGCAGGGTGAACGGGAACAACACGGCCCCGTCTCCGTCCTCAAAGAGAGCGCCGCCGTAAGGCTGCAAGCGGCGCAGGACGCGGGCTCCGTTACCGCCCCGGGACTGCGGGCTTGGGCGTGCCTTATCGCCCTAACGAGCGGAGGGGTAAAATACCCTTCAATCGGGGTGGAACCGCGGATAATATCCGTCCCCGGACTTTATTGTCCGAGGGCGGTTTTATTTTTAAAAAAAGTTATTTTAAAGGAGATTAGGTATGATCCACATTACATTGCCGGACGGCTCCGTGCGTGATTACGAGGCGGGCGTGACCGCCTTTCAGGTCGCCGAGGATATAAGCCCCCGTCTGAGAAAAGCCGTGCTTGCCGCCGAGATCGACGGCGAGCGGCAGGACGCCTTCAAGCCCATCGAAAACGACTGTACGCTGAAGCTTTTGACCTTTGCCGACGAGGACGGCCGCTGGACTCTGCGTCACACCGGCTCGCACATTCTGGCTCAGGCAGTCAAGAAGGTCCGTCCGGAGGCGAAGCTTGCGATAGGCCCCGCCATCGACAACGGCTTCTACTACGATTTTGACGTTGACGAGCCCTTCAC
>CALEPU010000280.1 GCA_937913075.1 uncultured Clostridia bacterium | reverse complement strand
CGATCTTGGCGGCGGCGGCACCATCGCCTATATATGCGCCCTCTACTGCATGAACGTCATCGACAGCGGCGTCGCCGTGCTCTCAATGCACGCTCCGTGGGAGATCATCTCCAAGGCCGATCTTTACGAGGCAGTGAAGGGCTATAAGGCCTTCCTGCTTAACGCCTGAGGATAAAGCTCAACTAAACGAACCGTTAAAAAACGTCGACCCGCTTAAAGAGCGGGTCGGCATTTTGTTGTGCTAAATGCGTTTTATGAACGCTTATTCGACGGGAGCCTCAACAGGTTCCTCGACGGGGAAAACGGGCAGCTCGTCGATAAGCCCCATTGTGTAGCGCATAACGAGCAGCGCGTCCTGCATGTTGATCTCGCCGTCGCCGTTGACGTCGCAATAAGCGAGCAGCTCCTCGGGGATATCAACAAGACCCATGGCGTAGCGCATCAGAAGCAGAGCGTCGTTCGCGTCAACGTCGCCGTCGCCGTCGGCGTCGCCCCAAAGCTGAACGGGAGCGGGCGCTTCGGCCTCGCATACGACGGGCAGAATGTTGATGTAGCAGATGTAGTTTTCTACTTCGTCAACGTAGCACCACTCGGTATCCAGCAGCTCCTGACCGCCGTTTGCGTAGAATACGCAGTCCTCGGCGAAGTAGTAGCCCTCGTCAGCCCAGATCTGGCAGCCCTCGGAATACTCGTGCCCGGCGATGAACACGTGCTCCTCGCTCCACATCTGCTGCTGGTCGGTCTCGTCGCGCCAACCGCCGTAGATGATGAAGTACGGCGCGTCATCGGGAGTGGTAAGGAATACGTGGTCGATACCGGCAACGCCCTCAACGGGTGTGCCGAAGCCGTCAACGTAAACCTCGTGGATGGCGATAAGCTCGGGCTCGGTGGGAGTTTCGCCCTGCTCACCCCAGAATTCGACCTGGTCAACAGCCAAAATGTATTCATCGTAGCTGTTGAAGTGACGGAACGCAACGTAAACGGTCTCGCCGGCATATGCGCTCAGATCGAGCTCATAGCGCTCATAACCTGAGCCGTCGTCACCGACGTAGTTTTCAATAACGGTCTCGGACATGAGTACGTTCATATCCTCGATATAAGGTGAGGTGCCGACGTAAACGGCAAGGTGATCGGGATACGAGGAGTTGAATACGCCCGCGTAGAAGCTTACGGAGGAAGCGCCCTCGCCAAGGGTCACGGCGGGAGAAACAGCCCAGTTATCGGGATCGAAGGACTCGAAAGTGACGTCGGAGAAGGACTCGGAGATTATGTAGCCGGTGCCCTCATAAGCCTCGCCGCTGATATCGTAGCCGGTGTTGCTCTCCTCGCTCCAGACCCAGTTATGGCCGTCGCCGTCGGAATCTATAAAGGTCCACTCCATGACCTCGTCGGCATCCTCGAAGTAATAGCCGCAGAGCAGATTATCGGGCTCGCTGGGATCGTCGGGGATGGGGG
>CALEPU010000279.1 GCA_937913075.1 uncultured Clostridia bacterium | reverse complement strand
GCCTAAACTCCAATCCACCGGAGCGCTTGCATGGTTTGATTGACCAGATTATAATAGCCATTCGGATTCCTATATCCCTCCGCAATATCCAAGCTCTCATACGGCGCTGTCGCGACGATACGGAACGTTTCGGCTTGCAGGCCTCAAGAAGCATGTTGCTTTCAGTTGAATACACATTGGCATATTATCGTAAAGATTTTGTCACGGAACTGTCAAGGGCGCAAGAGGCGCTTTCCACATATGAGGTAAGCGCGTATCCCGGATTTGATATATACTGTCATTATGTAGATATGATTGATGCCTTTCTGGACAATGGAGACCGCCTCAATGCAGAGCACTGGCTGGGTAAATTGGAGGCTGTTGAGACGCGATACGAAGCCAGCAAAGAACTGATCCTTCTCTCTTTCAAGAGAAGACTTGGACAGGATAGAGGCGGAGATGAAGAGGATAACCAAGGAGGGCGACGAGATAACACGCTTTACTCTTCCGCGTGAAGAGGCTATAAAATATATGAAGGATAAGGATGAACCATTCAAGGTGGAGCTTATAGAGGATCTTCCCGAGGACGCGATAATCAGCTTCTACAAGCAGGGCGATTTCGTAGACCTTTGCGCAGGCCCTCACGTTGAGGATACGGGCAAGGTTAAAAACTTCAAGCTCATGAGCATCGCCGGCGCTTACTGGCGCGGCAGCGAGAAGAACAAAATGCTCCAGCGCATCTACGGCACCGCTTTTGAAAAGAAGTCGGAGCTCGACGAGTACATCACCCGCATCGAAGAGGCCAAGAAGCGCGACCACCGCAAGATAGGAAAGGAGCTCGGCCTGTTCGCCTTCATGGACGAGGGCCCCGGCTTCCCCTTCTACCTTCCCAAGGGCATGGTTTTGAAGAACACCCTTATCGACTACTGGCGCGAGGTGCACAAAAAGTGGGAATACGTTGAGATCTCCACGCCCATAATGCTCAATCGTTCACTTTGGGAGCGCAGCGGCCATTGGGATCACTACAAGAACAACATGTACACCACCGTGATAGACGACGTGGACTTTGCAATCAAGCCCATGAACTGCCCCGGCAGCATTCTGGTTTACGGCACGGAGCCCCGCTCCTACCGCGACCTGCCCCTGCGTTACGGCGAGCTGGGTCTGGTTCACAGGCATGAAAAATCCGGCGCGCTGCACGGCATGTTCCGCGTACGCTGCTTCACTCAGGACGACGCGCATATCCTCCTCGCAAAGGATCAGATCAAGAACGAGGTCATCCGTATAGCAAGCCTGTTCGACGAGGTTTACAGCATGTTCGGTCTGCCCTACACCATAGAGCTTTCCACCATGCCCGAGGATCATATCGGCTCCGTTGAGGATTGGGATATTGCGACGGCGGCGCTTGCCGACGCCATTACGAGCATAGGCAAGGAGTACGTTGTCAACCCCGGCGACGGCGCATTCTACGGCCCCAAGCTTGATTTCCACATCAGCGATTGCCTTGGGCGCACGTGGCAGTGCGGCACGATACAGCTTGACTATCAGCTCCCCGGCAGGTTTGACTTGGAATACATGGGCTCCGACGGCATGAAGCACACCCCCGTTATGATCCACCGAGTGGTTTTCGGCTCTATCGAGCGCTTCATCGGCATTATTACAGAGCATTTCGCGGGCGCGTTCCCGACTTGGCTCTCCCCCGTGCAGGTCAAGGTCATGGCCATGACCGACCGCACGGCAGAGCAGGCGAAGGGTATAGCAGCCGAGCTCGAGGCCGCAGGCGTCAGGGTCGAGACCGACCTTAGGAACGAGAAGATAGGCTTTAAGATCCGCGAGGCGCAGATGCAGAAGATACCCTATATGCTCATAATCGGCGATAAGGAAGTCGAAAACGGCGTAGTAGCCGTCCGTTCGCGTAAGGGCGGCGACCTCGGTACAATGCCTCTTGAGGACTTCAAGGCAAAGGTCGTTGACGAAATAAAGAACAGGACGAGAGAGTAAAAGAAGGAGGAAGATACTATGCCCATCCCCACCCCCCACATCACCGCCAAAGAGGGCGATTTTGCCAAGACCGTGCTGATGCCGGGCGACCCCAAAAGGGCGCAGTTTATAGCAGAGACATTCCTTGAGGACGCCGTGCTTGTGAACGACGTGCGCGGCATAAAGGGCTACACAGGCTACTATAAGGGCAAGCGCGTTTCCGTTATGGCAAGCGGCATGGGACAGCCCTCCATCGGCATTTACTCTTACGAGCTTTTCAATTTCTACGGGGTTGAAAATATCATAAGGGTAGGCTCTGCGGGCTCGCTCCATCCCGATCTGCACATCCGCGACATAGCCATAGCGCAGGGCGCCTGCACCAACTCGAACTACGTCAGCCAGTACGAGCTGCCCGGCAATTACGCCCCCATCGCAAGCTACAAGCTTTTGAAGAAGGCCGCCGACACGGCAGAGAAGATGGGCCTCCATTACATGGTCGGCAACGTCCTCTCCTCCGACACCTTCTACGACGATTCCATGGGCACCATGAAATGGGCCAAGATGGGCGTTCTTGCGGTCGAGATGGAATCCGCCGCGCTGTACTGCAACGCCGCAAGGGCGGGCAAGCACGCGCTGTGCATCTGCACCATTTCGGACAGCATAGTGAATGAAAACGAGCCCCCGACTACCGCCGAGGAAAGGCAGCTCAGCTTCACCGCAATGATGGAGCTGGCGTTGGAGATTGCGGAATAATCGTTACTGTTCTCCACCTCATCCACCGCTGACGCGGTCCCCCTTCCCCTCAAGGGGAAGGCTGTTCACCGCCATGATGGAATCGGCGCCGGAGATTGCGGAATAAACACCTGAAAGCAAAAGGCCACCCGAGCGGGCAGGCCTTTTTGCATACTGTCAGTTCATTACTTTGCCTTTCCCAGCAGGGCTTTTTTCCTGCGCTCTTCCTGCTCTATCTCGATCTCGTCGGTATAGCCCCATTCTTCTTTGAGCAGAGCGATTATCCTGTCGCAGGTTTCGGCGGCCTCTTTGAATTCGCCCCTTATCCGGTGGATGTCGCGGATTGCCATCAGCTCGTCCCGGAACCTTGGCTTGCGCTCGGTCTTTTCAAATGAAAGCTCATAAAGCTCTATCGCGCGGTCGTAGCTGCACTTATCGGCGTAATACTGCGCTGCCTCAAACAGTGCGGCGGAATCATTGGGGCGATCCGCAAGCAGCTTTTCGATAATGCCGTCGGCGGTCTTCTCGTCGAATCTTGCAAGCGCGATGTGTGCGCGGTAGACCTCGCAAAGCACGGGGTTTGCCTCCTTTATAGTGCACAGGTGGGCAAGCACCTTCTCCGCCTCGTCGGCACGGTGGTCGGCAATGAGGTTATCGAGCAGATAATAATGCGGGGAGTACAGGCCGGGGTTCTTTTCGCAAAGCTCGCGGTAGAAGTCGATGGCCTCTGTGTGGTTGCGCATGTTCCAATCCCAAACGACGTGGTTCTCTGCCTTTTGCAGTATCCACTGGCAGTTCTTTATGCCGGGTTCCATCCTTATGGAATCCTTTGCGAACCTCGCGGCCTTTTTGCCGAAGGACTCCATCCTGTGATAATATAGATAGGCGATAAGGTCGGTCGCACGCTTCTTGTTTTGCGCGTCGGAGAGCTGCTCCTTTAAGAAGTCCTCGTACTCGCGGAAGATATCCTGCGGTATCTCTTCGGAGTTGTCAAGGTTGTTCTCCATGCGGTTGAAGCGCTGCTCGGTGGTAAGGTCGAACATATCGTCTATGGTGACGCCGAATATCTCGGCCAGCATGGGCAGGGTGGTGATGTCGGGCATGGCGACCGCATTCTCCCACTTGGAGACCGACTGTGCGCCAACGCCGACCTTTTCGGCAAGCTGCTCCTGGGTGAGCCCCGCCTTGTAGCGAAGCTGTTTGATCTTCTTTCCGAGTTCCATAATCAATTCCTCCTGAAAACTCTGTTTTTTCGTTTGCAGGCACATTATAGTTGAATTTTTCGGTGCATTCAATAACGCAGATTTCTACCCAGCTCGCCCGTTGGTGGAGTTTGAAACAGCAAAAGGAGCCCCGAAGGGTTCCACGATAATGCGGCTCATCAACCAATAAAGGGGATCACCTCGCCTGTGTCGGCGCTTTCGATGAAGCCGCCCTCCTCCGCAAAGCGACAGGTGAAGACCTTCGCCATGCCGCTCAGCCATCGGGAGCTCAGCATGGGCATGAAGCTCGCGGAATAGAGGCTGTGCACCTCCCATTCGAGTACGCCGTTCACCTTGGCGAGGGTCGTGCATTCCGCGCCCTTTACCTCATAGAACACGCGCGGCGCTTCACCGACGGTATCGCAGACGAGCAGAACGGCGGTATAGGTTTCCTTCGCCTTTTCGGTGAACTCGTCGTCGGGAACGCTCTGCTTCCACCATTCGCCGTCTCCGTAATAGTCTGCGTAGGGATCGCCCTTTATATTGGCGGAGATATAGAGCCTGCCGCCGAAGACCTCTATATCGAAGAGGTTATACTTTGTTCCGTTCTCTTCAAACGAATACTCTCCGACAAGGTTCCCTTCGGCAACGTCCTCTCCTCCGACACCTTCTACGACGATTCCATGGGCACCATGAA
>CALEPU010000278.1 GCA_937913075.1 uncultured Clostridia bacterium | reverse complement strand
CAGCATCACGAGCATAGCCAATGCCGCTCCCGCCGCTGAGTATGCAAGCGAGAGTACCGTGCCAAAGAGCAGAGCCGCTATAAGCACCCTGATTGCGCTTACGCATACGGCATATTTTGCCCCTATCTTATAGAGCAGAAAGACTATAACGATATTTGCAAGTCCCATTCTTATGCCGGGTATAGCAATTGAGAGCGGAATTAGGCTTTCGATGTATGAGAGTATGAGAGCTGCGGCGACGGACACGCCTGCGACGGTAAGCTTTAATACGGATCGGTTCATCCTGCGTCGACGCCTCCCCCTTCGCCCTCGATCCTCACAACAAGCTTGTGCGGAAGACAGACTATCGTTTGACCGGTAAGATGTATCCCGCCTCGCTTTACGCAAAGCTTATCGGGGCAGTCAGCATAGGTAATAAATGCTTTTCCGTCTTTAATTGTGAGCGTGTTGCTATGTCCGTTCTCGATCGGTATTTCAATCTCGATATCCTCATCGAGCCGGTACTCGGCAACGTCGACTCCGTCGATGCTGACTATCGCAAGCGAGCCTTTGTGCATGACCGAGTGTATGATAGAGTATGCCAGCGCTGCAATTAATAGCAGTGCCGAAGCCAATATAATATCGTTCCTGAGCTTATGTTCGGACATTTGCTTCATTTGCCTGCAAAACGGGTGTGGTCAAATCTATCGCGCCCGCTGCGATTAAGTACGGTTTCAGTTGCTGAACCTGTGTTTGCCGGAGAAGTCGGCAAATTTTATAGCGTGTACTGGGCAGTTTGCCTCGCAGGTGCCGCAGTTTATGCACTTATCATAATCAATGACTGCAAGGTTATCGACTATTGTAATCGCTTCGGCAGGGCAATTCCTCGCGCATTTTCCGCAGGCTATACAGCCATTGCTGCATTTGCGGCGGACGACAGCGCCCTTGTCGTGGTTGGAGCAGGTGACGACAACGCGGCGCACGTCTGGGAAGAGCGTGATAAGATGGTTGGGGCAAGCCTTTGCACATAGCCCACAGCCGACGCACTTGCGAGTATCGATGTGTGCGATCCTGTTCTCGATGCAGATCGCACCGTGGGGACAGACCTTCCGGCAGTCGCCAAAGCCCATGCAGCCGTTGGAACAGCGACCTCTGCCGCCGTAAAGCATATTTGCGGCGGCGCAGGACTCGATACCCTGATACTCCTCCTTGTCGCGATTGTTGACGCAGTCACCATGGCAATGCACAAAAGCGACCTGCTCAATAACGTCCTCAAAATCGACGCCCATTACCTCCGATATCTGCTTGGAAACAGCGTCGGCGCCGGGCACGCAAAGGTTCGTCTTGGTGCCCGGCACATTTGCAAGTGCATGAGCATAGCCGTCACAGCCGGTAAACCCGCACGCGCCGCAGTTTGCACCCGGCAGGCACTCCCTCACGGCTGCTTCCTTCTCATTGACAGGGACACTCATAAAGTGACTTGCAACGGCGAGTATCAACGCACATATAAGACCTATTGCCGTAACGGCGATTATCGCTAACAGTATGGGGCTCATATTATCACCTCACTCACCGAAAATGCCGCTGATTATACCGCCAAAGCCGTAGAAGGCGAGCGATACTATTGAAGCGGCGACGAGCGTTATAGGTACGCCGCGGAATGCTTTGGGGGGATCGGCTTCCTCCATCCTGCCCCTGACGCCGGCAAACAGCACCATTGCAAGCAAAAAGCCAAGACCAACACCAAGCGAGCTGACCATGGATTGCAGGAAGTTGTAACCGTCGGTGATGTTGTTGATGGTCACACCGAGCACGGCGCAGTTGGTGGTGATGAGCGGCAGATATACTCCAAGCGACTTATGCAGCGCAGGGATGTACTTTTTGAGCGCGATTTCAACAAACTGCACGAGAGCGGCGATAACAAGTATGAACACTATCGTCTGCAAATACCCGAGCTCGAACCTGTCGAGCAGGAAATGCTGTATTGGCCATGTAACTGCCGTTGCAAGCAGCATAACGAATATTACCGCGATGCCCATGCCCGAAGCCTGATCGAATTTTTTGGATACCCCGAGGAAGGGGCAAATGCCCAGGAATTTATTGAGCACGTAGTTATTGACCAGAACGGAGGTCATTATGATCTTCAAAAGCAGCTTTAAAGACTCACTCATCTTCCTTGCCCTCCTTTACTGTGCTTTGCTCTGCCTGAGCGGCAGCGCACTCTGCATGACCGAATTCGGTCGCGGCAGTATCCCTGCGGCAGAACGACGCTGAGGGACAGCCCTCACAGTCAAAGCTCTCACGCTGAGGAGCCTTGCCTCTTGTAATAAAGGCAACGAGCGCTATAAGGCAGCCGAACACGAGGAAGCCGCCCGGAGGAGCTGTCAGGACCGAGACCTTGTGATCCTGTAAGAATGGTATTGCAATATTTGCAAAGGTACCGTTGCCGAAGACCTCTCTTATAGTAGCCATGCATATCAACGCCAGCGTAAAGCCGAGACCCATGCCGAGACCGTCGAGTGCTGATTCCAACACATTGTGCTTGTTTGCGAACATTTCTGCTCTGCCGAGGATAATACAGTTGACGACGATCAGCGCAAGGTATACTCCGAGCATATCGTAAAGCTCCGGCAGATAGGCTTCCATCAACATCTGAACGAGGGTGACGAAGCCCGCGATCACAACAATGTAGCAGGGTATCCTGACGGTATCGGGAATTACCTTGCGCAGCAGTGAAATGACGGAGTTTGAGCAAATGAGCACCGCTGTTGCCGCTAAGCCCATTGCAACGGCGTTTATCACATTAACGCTCATTGCTAAGGTCGGACAGGTGCCGAGAACGAGGACGAGAACGGGATTTTCTTTAATAAGACCGTTCAGCAGTATTTTAGCCTTTTTCATTGCGCTGCACCCCCTTTCGCAAGCTCAACGGCAGTGAAAGCATCTGCTATTGCTTTGCGAAATGCTTTTGACGAATAAGTAACGCCGGTGACGGTATCGACGTTAGCCGCCGCCTGCGCGTTAAGCCCGACATATTTTTCCGGATAGGTCTGCTGACCGAAATCCTTTGATTCCATATAGGAGGTCAGCGCAACGCCCGCTATTTTCCCCGCAGAGTCGATGCCGACGGTAATGCCCAGGGAAGGATTGGCTTTCTTCCACACTGCAGGATCTGTCCAGTCATCACCCTCATCGGCTCCGTAGATGACCGGGTAAAAAGTAGGGTCGATCTTTCGCC
>CALEPU010000277.1 GCA_937913075.1 uncultured Clostridia bacterium | reverse complement strand
ACAAAGCCGCGCTGATCACGCAGATCGGCGGGAAGCTGAAGTCCGGCATCCCCCACGACGGCCGCGCGCCGGACTACGACGACTGGACGCTCAACGGCGACATCATCGTCTGGAACGATGTGCTCTCCCACTACGAGAGCGACAGCGCAAGCTTCGAGATCATCGTCACGGATGTGGGCGATGTCAATGTGGACGGGTATTTCGATGCGTCCGATCTCACGGCGATGCAGGATGCGCTCCACGGGAAAACGGTTCTCACCGGAAACGCCGCGCAGAATGCCGATTTCAACGAAGACGGGACGACGGACATCTTCGACCTCGCGCTCATGCAGCGGGAACTCGCTGCCGATACCGGTGTCGTATCCGACCAGACCTTCCCCTGTACGAGCGAATATGTCAAGCTGCAGAGCCGCACGGTCGCGGAGAACGGCGTGACTTGGCTCGTGCAGAGCGGCGCGGCAATGGAGTGCAGCATCTCCGCCGAGACAGCTAAGATCACTCTCGCAGGCAGCAGCGGCATCAAAAACGGTGCGGACTACCGCCCGCGCTACGGTGTCTATGTGGACGGCGAGCTCGTCGAGGATGCCCTCATGGACGAAGCCTCCCATACCGTCACCCTCTGGGAGGGCGAGCAGAAGACCGCCGCTGTCAAGGTGATGCTCCTCTCGGAGGCGATGTACGGCGGTGTCGGCATTGCGTCCATTGACGTAGTCTCCTCCGCGGCGATCCCCGTCAAGCCCACGCCGCAGCGCAAACTCTGCATCGAGTTCATCGGCGACTCCATCACCCTCGGCTGGAAGAATTATAACAACAGCAAGCTTGCTTCCGATCCCTCCTTCTTCGGAGAGACCCATTTCCTGTGCGAGGGCAGCTACGGCGCGGGGCACGCGCTGGAGCCCGTATCCTCCGAAAGCCTGCATCCCGTTTATCAGGGCGAGCAGCGCCCCATTTGGGAGTCGATAAGGCTCATGGGCGCTAAGAAGGTCTTCATCTGCTTCGGCTTGAACGATATTGCCGTTTACGGCGTCGACGGCACCGTTGAAAACTTCAACAAGGTCTGCGATAAGATATTGGAGAACGTTCCCGACGCCGAGATCTACATCATCAGCGCCATGTATATGTACAGGGGCAGCGAGATGACCAAGCTCAACAATCCCAATCTGCGCACGCTTAACGCCGGGCTGCGCGATATGTGCTCAAGGCGAGGGATGCTTTTCGTCGATATAGCGAGCCATCTTGTTGACAACGAGGGCTACGTCCTTGAAAAATACAGCAGTGATCATTACGTACATCAGACCGCTGAGGCCTATGATATCTGGGCCGATATACTGCGCAGCATCGCAGCTCATAACATCGTTTGGGGGTATTGAAAATGAAAACAAGAACCATCGCTTTTATACTCGTGCTCTGCATGGCGGCAAGCTTATGCTTCCTCGGATGCAGCGGCAGCGAGCCTGCCGCAGATAAGCCCGAAAAGACCGCCGCCGAGATCTATGAGGACGTATTGGCTGTCAGCGGCTTCGGCGCTATGACTCCCGTCCCCAAGAGGGATTATATCGAGATATACGGCATCGACGCCAATAACCTTGCGGATTACGTTTGGTACGCCTCCGACAATCCCTCCCTCAACGCGGACGAGGTGCTTATCTTCCGCCTTGAAAAGGAGAGCTATGCCGACGTGCTTATAACCCTGCTTGAAAAGCATATCACGACGAGGCTCCGTGTCGCCGAGGATTACAGCCCCGAGGAGGCTGCAAAATTAAGTCAGGTCGAAGTTAAGAAGGTCAGCAATTCTCAGGGTCTTTGGGTCTACTTCTGCGTGGGCTCCGAGTATGCCAAAATGATGGACGTTTTGAAGACCGATATCGGCTGATAACCCTAATTTACTGCCATTACCGATGATATTTTCAAGTCTGCTGTTCTTATTCGTATTCCTTGCGATAGTGCTGATTTTGTATTACGTAATACCCAATCGGCTCTATCGCAATATTGTGCTGTGCGTTTCGAGCCTGTTCTTCTACGCATGGGGCGAGCCGGTATGCGTTATCCTGATGATAATTTCCATACTGCTCAACTATGCGGCAGGGCTTTTGATAGGCAGGTATCAGGCGAAGCAAAAGCAGGGCGGGGCAAAGGCGGTGCTCACCGTCGCCGTAGTTATCAATCTTCTGATGCTCGGCGTGTTCAAGTACATACCGCTCGTTCACGATACCTTAAAGGCGTTCATACCCTCAATGGCGGGTACGGAAGCGCCCGTAGCCAAGCAGATACTCTATGATAAGCTCGGCACTGTAATACCAGCGCTGCAAGGCGTCAGGATAACCCCCGAGGGCATGCTGCCCATCGGCATTTCGTTCTACACCTTCCAGGCGATGAGCTACATAATCGACGTTTACCGCGGCGATACCCGCGTGCAAAGGAGCCCGCTCTTATTCGGTACGTACGTTGCGCTGTTCCCGCAGCTTATCGCAGGCCCCATAGTGCGCTATCACGATATAGACGAGCAGCTTCAGGTCAGGCATGAGAGCCTCGAGCAGTTTACCTCCGGCGTTAAGCTCTTTACGATAGGTCTCGCTAAGAAGATACTCATAGCAAACCGCATGGCTTCCCTCTGGGCTGTACTCCAGGCCGATCCCATGTCAAACGGCTTTATCGGCTCCTGGGGCGAGTGGTACTACACCACCCACTTCAGCAAGATGGAAGACCGCAAGACTCTCACCGAGGCCCTGCTTGATGCAGTGCCCGCTTCGCGCCAGATCGAGCTGCGCACGCCTGCCTTCAAAATGAAGATGTATGACCTTGCACTGAGGGATACCATCACTGCAGAAACCGCGCATGACTGGTCTGCCGCCTCAAGGATTGGCGGCCACAACGATTGCTTCGGAGCAGATGCCAACGACGCCGGAACCTTTGAGGGCGACGCCACCCGGGAATACTGGAAAGCAGAGACAAAATACACGATTATGGGCGGTGAAACCTGCAAGGTCTCCGACTTCTGCCTGTGTCCCTCAACACTTAAAGACCTTGAAGACTACCATTGGACATATCTGCACGACGGGTACAACCGCGACGTACTCTCCCGTTGGCAAAGTGACGGCTGCTATGACGAAATAAAGGCCCGTCTTGGCTACCGCCTGGTGCTCCAGGACGTACATTACAGCGACATAGAGGCAGGCAAGCCCTGCAAGGTGACCATACGTCTTGTCAACAAGGGCTACGCAGCGCCCATGAATCCGCGCGAGGCTTGGCTGGTGTGGGTAGGTTCCGACGGCAATACAAGCAAGAGCATGCTCGGCACGGACCCCCGCAACTGGCAGCCGGGCTACAATGCAGTCGTAAGCATCTTTACTCCATCTACGGCAAAAGGCACGCTGTATCTGGAACTCTCCGACCCTCTCCTGTCCGAAAACCCGGCCTATAGCATAGCCC
>CALEPU010000276.1 GCA_937913075.1 uncultured Clostridia bacterium | reverse complement strand
TCTTCCGATCTTATTTCTTCCGAATTCTGACTATTTACTTCTTGGGATAATGATAATACAATAAGAACAAATATCAATGAACTTTCGCTGATTTTTGACATGCCAACTATCCTACTAAGAAGCGATCTTTATAACATAATAATAATGAAATTTTTATTAAATCTTTTAATATATATAGATTCAGCCAAAAACAACCTAAATGCTCTTTCAGTTCAGGCTGAGTATTTCATTTTCGATAGTAGGAGACATACAATTCTCAATAATTTTTTTGATAAACTATGTCTATCAAATAACCCCGATAACAAAATAACTCGCTTAACATATCAAGTTACATTTTACAAAATTATAAATATTCACAAATTAGTGCCTTATAATGTAGAAAATTTATCTTTAGGCTCTTTCGATTTTGATACCTTCAAAAAATTTGTTAATTATATAACATCAAATGATTTCTATGCTCATTCATCTTTAAACAAATTACAAATTAATCTAAATAATAGTGTGATTAACTTTGATGAATGCAAAGAATATTTAATAAGAATGTTAACTTATTTTCCAAAGGATATGAAAGAAATTAATATTTATACACATTTTATTATAAGTTATGACAAATTGAAAAGTTTGCTAATAAAAACAGATTATAATACTTTGGAGAATATATTTTTGAAGTGACGCCAAGCTGAGGCGAATGTGATGAACCGTACAGCTATTCTATATGGTATCTTGGGCAGACAAGTAAGTGTTTTGATGAACGGCATTCTCATATGGAAGCATCGTGATTTTAGGCACGCAAAGCGCCGCCTAACGACATCGAAACAGCCCTGTATGCTCACAAAACAGCTGTTCATTATGTGCGGATAATAGGCGACATCCTCATTATGTTGTAAAGAAAATGTGGTAAATTGTGGTACAGCGGCCCAAAATGTGATAATTTGGGCAGCCAAAAACGGGCTTTCGGCGGGTCGGTATTCGAGGATGGCGCGGGCTTTCGACATGAAATGTGGTACGTATCATACAAGCGGTCTGTCTGTAAATAGCAATGGCTGCACGGGATTATTGATGTGAAAGGATAAAAAAAGAGCCTTCCCTTCGAAAAAGAGGAAAGGCCGTATGTTAATGGCGCGCCCTGAGGGATTCGAACCCCCGACCTTCTGGTCCGTAGCCAAACGCTCTATCCAGCTGAGCCAAGGGCGCTTTTCGATTGCTAAAATATTATAGAGCAGAGCAATGCAAATGTCAAGCATAAAAAAAGTATATTTCATGCTTTTTTGTTAGGAGCTCGGGCAACGTGCAAAAAACTCATCATATACCATTATGCACTTGCAAAATGCAATCAAAAAGTGCATAATATAAGCGGATAAGTTTGCCCTGCCGGTTTAGCTGCGGGGAGGTTTGAATTTTTGAGGAGGGATCGCAATGTCTGTTACCGACGGCAGGAGGGACTCCGGTTTAGACTCCGAAAGAATAGAGCGCGGGTTTAAGCGCAAGGGCGTTAAGATAGCGCTTATTGCCGCTGCCTGCATACTGGTCGTCGCGTTCGTTCTGGCGCTCGCAATGATGTATCGCGATCAGGAGAAAAAGCTTGACGAGCTTATTGCTCAGCGACAGCAGCTTGAGGACAGGCTTGACGAGCTCGCGAGGGAAAAAGAGCGCTTGGAGAGCAAGCTCGAGTACACCAACAGTCTTGAAGGGCTTTTGCAGTATGCGAGGGATAATCTCGGCTATGTTTTCCCTGACGACACGCGATATGAGGACGATGGCAACTGAGTACGCGATAATAGACGTCGGCAGCAACTCGGTGCGGTTTGCATTCGAGCGCTGCGGCAGGCTTCCGCAAAAACGCGTTTACACCACGCGGCTCGGCAGCGGTCTTGCGGGCAGCGGCAGGCTCTCTTTCGATACTATGGAGGCGAGCCTTTTTGTTATAGGCTCCCTTGCGGATGAGGCAAGGAGCTTGGGCTTCTGCCCACGCGCCTATGCTACGAGCGCCGTGCGCGACGCCTTAAACGGTCGCGAGTTTGCCGACGAGGTTTATAAAAGATGCGGCGTGCCCGTTGATATTTTGAGCGGCGAGGATGAGGCTTGCCTTGCCTTTCTCGGCGCCTGCGGAGGCGCGGACGACAAAAGGGCGCTTATTGATATCGGCGGCGCTTCCATGCAGATAGTGACCAAGAGCACGGCAGCAAGCTGGCGCACGGGCTGCGTTCGCTGCGCGGATATAGTCGCCGATGTGACGGACGGAAAGGAGCCAAAGCCCGGCTCTGACGCCTGCGACACTGCACCGGAGGAAAAAAGGCTTGCGCTGCGCAGGTATATCGACGGCGAGGTCGGCAAGCTTCAAATAGAGCATGAGGGCGCAGTCGGCGTTGGCGGCACGATAACCACAATAGCCGCATACCTTCTGGGGCTTAAAGAGTACCGTGAGGGCGCAGTCGACGGCTCCGTTATCACCCTTGATGAAGTCAAGGCGCTGCTGCCGAAGCTTGTTTTGATGGGCGCAGAGGGGCGCAAGAGCCATCCCATGCTTCAAAAGAGGCACGATATAATCTATTACGGCGCCTGCATTTTGGAGCGCGCTATGGAGCTCATGCGGATAGATGAGCTCACTTGCAGCACGAAGGACGGAATGGAAGGATACCTGTATAAAATTCGCAGCGCGGAACGCGCAATTCGGAATTAACGTTTTCGGAGCTTGATTTACCATGGAAACGAACTCTCCCAAAGCAAGACCTACTCTCTGGCAGCTTTTCACGGCTTTCATGCGGATAGGCGCTTTTACCTTCGGCGGGGGCTATGCCATGCTGCCCATGCTGGAGCGTGAATGTGTGGACAAGACCGGCTGGACTACGCGTGAGGAGCTTTTGGATTATTTTGCGATAGGTCAATGCACCCCGGGCGTTATTGCCGTCAACACCGCCACTTTTATCGGCAAAAAGCAGCGCGGCTTCCGGGGAGCTTTCGCCGCCACCTTCGGCGTGGTGCTGCCCTCCTTCGTGATAATCTGCATACTGACCGCGCTTCTGACGGGCTTTCAAAGCATCCGCTGGGTTCGCTATGCGCTGCGCGGGATAAGAGTCGCCGTCGGCGTTTTGATACTCAACACGGTAATAAAGCTTATAAAACAGAAGGTCAGCTCCGGCTTCGATTACTTGCTTCTCGGCGCCGCCTTCTTTATAGTAGTGCAGCCCTTTATCGACATATCGCCCGTGTTCGTCGTGACAGCCGCGGCGCTCTGCGGCATAGTGCGCGGGCTCCTGCTGCGCAGAAGCGGCAAGGAGGGCGCATGATATACCTGATACTGATATACGAATTCTTCAAGATAGGGCTCTTCGCCGCGGGCGGAGGGCTGGCTACGCTGCCCTTTTTAACGGCGCTTGCGGATAAATACCCTTGGCTCACGAGCGAGATGCTCTCGCAGATGATCGCCATATCGGAGTCCACGCCGGGTCCGCTCGGCATCAACATGGCGACTTACGCCGGATACATGGCGGGCATGGGCGTTTTCGAGGGACGTCCCATGGCAAGGCTGCTCGCGGTCACGACCGCGGCGACAGCTACCGCTTCGCTCGTCGCGCCGTCGTTCATAATCATTCTTATAGTCAGCCGCATGCTTGACAGGTATAAGTCAAGCCGCCTCGTCGAGGACGCCTTTACGGGACTGCGTCCCGCAGTCGCGGGGCTTATCGGCGCCGCAGCCTGGAGCGTTATCGGCACCTCGCTTTTCGATTTCAGCATGGTACGCACCGACTTCGGCGCGGTGCTCCTGCTGCCCGAGACAGTGCTGTTCATCGTGACGCTCGTGCTCACAAACCTCAAAAAGCTCAAAAAGCTCCATCCGATATGCTTTATAGCCTTTGCCGCCGCAGCGGGCGTCGCGCTGGGATACGCCTGCGGATGGGAGTGACCGAGGGCGCAGCCTTATCCCTTCACAGTTTGTTAATTTGACATACGCCGTATAAAGTGTTATCATCAAAGCGCGAGGTACGTATGATAAAAAAGGTAATTGCTCCCGGTACGCTGCCGGGACTGCTGCAAAAAAAATCCAAGAAGCTTTCACCCGACGATTACGTTATCGAGCCTTGCGGGCTGCTGCCCCTTCCCTACGCCCTTTGCGGCGGCGAGGAGACGGGCTATGAGCATATCGCGGGCGCCGATCGCGGCGCTCCGATCGCCATACCCGAGGGGGCTTATTACCGCCTATGCCGCAGGCTCGGCGATATGGAGCGCGTCAAGAGCGACACGCACTCGGTCCGTCAGCTCTTTTTAACTGAGGATATGGACGACAGAGTGCTCTTGGCTTCGCTTGGCGCCTCCGCAAAGGAGGCTGTAGCCTCCCCTTATTACTGCGACAAGCTGTGTATCGCCGTGCATAACCGCGCGACGGGCGACTGCGCGGGCGTCGGTATCGGCTGTTTCGACGCCGAGGTCGGCGAGGTCTGGCTCGACAAGCTGCTTATGCCCGTGCATAACGGCGCCGCGCTGGAGCTTATGATAGGCGAGCTTTTACGACGCGCCGCGGCGCTCTCGGGCTTTGCCACCGCCTGCGCTCCCTGCCGCAGTCCGCTTGAAAACGCCCTCCGAAAAAAGGGCTTCACCGGCGGCGATATCTGGTGCGCCTGTGACGTGAGCGGCGGCGACGGCATATAATATCGGGGAGTTGACCCGCGAAGCCGAAGGCGTAACGCCAAGAGGGGGCGCACCAGCTTCGCTGGTTAAGATCGGCCTCCTGTCAAAAGTATTATTGCTGCATGCTCCGCAAGAAAGTTTCAAAACCAATCATCTTATTATATTAAGGAGACTCTTTATGTCCAAGATCAGGCTTTCCTCCGGCGGGTGCATCCCGATAGAGATGCACCGTGTATCCACCGTGAGCAGCATCAGGCTGATACCGGTCCCGATGTCCGGCATGGTCATGGGAATGTTGTTCAGGGCCAGCATAATGCTCTGGGGCCGCTTCCGCATGGCCTGAATGCCGATGGCCGCCAGCGTGCCGATGATGGTGGAAAACAGGGCAGCCAGCACGGCGATGCTCAGCGTGATCCACAGGGAATGCATAATGTTGGGATCGTTGAAGAGCTCTCTGTACCACACCAGGGAAAAGCCCTCCCAGCGGGC
>CALEPU010000275.1 GCA_937913075.1 uncultured Clostridia bacterium | reverse complement strand
CGCAGAAGGTCGTGGACTGATAATTGCCGTTTGTTGCACCGGCATGGTTATGACCGCAGTGGAGGACGTAGACCTCGCGCCAGCCCAATATCTTGCCCGGGTTGTCCCTATCGGCATTTTCGCCCGTGATGCAAATGAACTTGTTAAGCATCGTATTGATATCGCTCGAAGTAAGGTACTTGCCGTCGTAAGTTTCGCCCGTGGCGGTCTTTATCTGCGAGGAATACTGCGAGGCGTCGACGTAAGCCGTCTTGCCGAACCTTGTAAAGCCCCACTCGGGCATGGGCAGCGTAGGCACGAAATCGTTGCTGTTTACAAGGTTGAAAATGCAGTCGTACTTTTCGGCGGAAGCCTCGGTATTGGCGGTGTTGTAGGGAGCTGCGAAGGTGTAGCAGTAGACCTCATTGCCCTCATCGATAAGGTACGAAGCCATGAGGTTGGCGACTGCGGCGCCCCTTGAATGACCGGTGAGCCAATAGGTAAGTTTTGCTTCCGGCATGGAATCAAGCACGGGCTGAACGTAGTCGTCAAGGTAATACTGTTTGAGGTAATTTAAAAGCCTTGTAGCGCAGACGTCAAAGCCGCGGTGGTTGGTCTTCCTCGTCCAGTCGGCGTTGGACTGGCGGGGGCTCTTCCCCTCCTGAATGTCGTATGCGTCGAAGAACCTTGCAAGGTCGCCCACGTTGAAGTTGGAGCTCCACTCTTCCTCGCTGGAGGGCTCGGTGCCTCTTACCCAAAGGGCGACCACCACCTTGGTCTCGCCGTTGTATTCGACCGTGTGATGGCCTATTATGACCTCGCAGATATCGTCGTCGCCATAGGAATCGAGAGTGTAATCCACAACGTCTTCAAAGCCGAGCACCTGCATGAGCTGCATGCCGTCGACCTTGGAGGCAGCGCCGCCGGACCAAGTCTGAGAGGAGTCGAAAATAACGTAGGTCTCCTCGTCGGTATTGGGAGCATAGTACGCAAGCGCACTGCCTATAACGGATACGCCGGCAACGTCGGGACGGTAGACGGTATTATCCCCGAAAAAGCTCCTGAAATCCATTGTAAAGCTGACGGTTGTGGTGCCGTCGTGCCCGCTCTTCATCTTGCCGGTGAAGACGTTGCTGTTGGGATACGCGTCGTAAATGTCGGGTATGCCGTCGTAATCGCTGTCTGACGGCACGTCAAGCGCACCGTACGCGCCCATTAAGCGAGCGCCGAAGGCATACGCGGCGTCGGCAAAGCAGGCGCCTGCGACAAGAACCGCCGCAAGCAGCAGCGCAAGCATTTTTTTAAAACGTGCCATTTTGTTTACCTCGTTTCACGGATTAGTTCAAGAAGCGTAGCATCTTGACTTCAATGATATTATACTATCTCGACCGCTGCCGCGTCAACGAGGTTTTTTAAAAGTATGCAGGGTTTTTTCTCATTTTTCACTCCCCTGCGTCTCTTGAAAATATATTATCTATGTCTGTTGACATATTCATATGAATGGATTATCATATGTTTGAACAAAATATGAATTAATATTCATGTGAAAGGAGAGTCATGGGTTATGGCTAAGAAGCACGATCACTCACAGGCTATCGCAAATGTGCGGGGTCTGCTGCCCCCCGATGAGCTTTTGTGCGATCTGGGCGATCTGTTTAAGCTCTTCGGCGACACTACGCGGATAAGGATACTCTACTCCCTTTTCGAGTCGGAGCTTTGCGTCTGCGCCATTGCCGAGCTTTTGAGCATGGAGCAGTCGGCGATATCGCATCAGCTTAAAATATTGAAGGATGCAAAGCTTGTCGGCTGCCGCAGGAGCGGAAGGACCAACATTTATTACCTTGCCGACGACCATGTGAGGAGCATAATCGGTCAGGGCTACGAACATTTAACGGAGGAGGATCATCATGAAAAAGACCTTTAAGCTTATCGATCTCGACTGTGCGAACTGTGCCGCCAAGATGGAGCGCGCCATTAAAAAGATAGACGGCGTGAATGACGCTTCCGTCAGCTTTATGGCGCAGCGGCTGACTATCGACGCGGACGACGCGCGTTTTGACGAGATATTGCAGGAGGCGGTCAAGCTCTGCCGCAGGGTCGAGCCGGACTGTACGATAGTATTATGACTGCCAAGCAGAAAAAAACACTGATAAGAATAATTGCTGCTGCCGCGCTTTTCGCGGCGGCTTTCGTCATCGACCGCGTTTTCGAGCTCGCATGGTATTGGCGGCTTGCGATCTTTATCGTGCCTTATCTTGCCGCGGGCTATGACGTGCTTTTGGAGGCAGCCGAAAATATAGCCCACGGGCAGGTCTTTGACGAAAACTTTTTGATGGCGATAGCCTCGATTGGAGCGATCGCAATCGGCGAATACCCCGAGGCTGTGGCGGTAATGCTGTTTTACCAGATAGGCGAGCTCTTTCAAAGCGTTGCCGTCGGCAAGACGCGCCGCTCGATATCAAAGCTTTTGGACATACGGCCCGAGATTGCCCGAGTTCAGCGCAATGGCGAGGAGCTTGAGGTCGACCCCTCCGAGGTCGCTGTCGGCGAGACCATAATAGTTCGCGTCGGCGAGCGCGTGCCTTTGGACGGCGTTATAATCGAGGGAAATACCTCGCTCAACACCTCTGCGCTCACAGGCGAGAGCCTGCCGCGTGACTGCGGTGAGGGCGACAACGTAATAAGCGGCTCGGTAAACATGGGCGCCGTTATCTATGTCAGGACGACGAGCCTTTACGAAAACAGCACCGTTGCGCGTATTCTCGAGCTCGTTGAGAGCTCCGCCGAAAAAAAGTCCAAGGCGGAAAACTTTATAACCCAATTTGCAAGGTACTACACGCCCGCCGTGGTCATCTCGGCCGTGCTTTTGGCGATCCTCCCTCCCCTGCTCTTTTCCGGCGAGTGGGCAGAGTGGATACGCCGAGCGCTGATATTCCTCGTAGTTTCCTGTCCTTGCGCGCTCGTTATATCGGTGCCCCTCTCCTTCTTCTGCGGGATGGGCGCGGCTTCAAAACGCGGCATACTGGTAAAGGGCTCCAACTATATAACCGCGCTTGCGAAGACCGGTACAGCGGCGTTTGACAAGACCGGCACGCTGACCGAAGGGAGCTTTACCGTGTCGGCGGTGCACTCACAGAGCGAGCTTGCCGAGGCTGAGCTGCTCGATATAGCCGCAATGGCGGAGAGCTACTCCAACCATCCCATTGCAAAATCCATCGTGCGGGCGCACGGCGGGCATATCGACCCCGCGCGGATAGGCGATATAGAAGAGCTTGCCGGACTCGGCATAAGGGCGTTTATAGACGGTGCGGAGGTTTTTGCGGGCAACGCAAGGCTAATGGAAAAGGCAGGCGTTACCGCCGCTTGCAGCATGGGCTGTCTTGAACACTGCGCGGGCACCTGCGTGCATATCGCCAAGGACGGCAGCTACTGCGGACATATTGTGATAACCGATACCGCAAAGGCAACTGCGGCTCAGGCGATGGAAGGGCTGACGCGCCTCGGTGTTAAAAAGGTAATGCTGACCGGCGACTCCGACTCTGTCGGAAGGGAGGTCGCAGAAAGGTTCGGCATAGACGAGGTGCACACCGAGCTTTTGCCCGAGGACAAGGTCAAAATAGTTGAGGAGCTGCTCGACAAAAGCCAAAAGAGCTCGCTCGTATTCGTAGGCGACGGCATAAACGACGCGCCGGTTTTAACTCGCGCGGACGTTGGTATAGCCATGGGCGCTTTGGGCAGCGACGCCGCTGTCGAGGCAGCCGACGTAGTGCTGACGGACGACGACCCCGCGAAGGTCGCCGAGGCGATAACCATATCGCGCCGTACCATGCGCATCGTCAAGCAGAACATAGTGTTTGCGCTTGCCGTCAAGCTTGCCGTGCTGCTGCTCGGCGCGCTCGGTATCGCGAATATGTGGCTTGCAGTGTTCGCCGACGTAGGAGTTTCCGTTATAGCGATACTCAACGCCCTCCGCGCAATGCGGGCGCAGAGGTAAAAGCAAAAAGGGGGTGTGGCTCATGCGAAATATCAAAACAGCCGTATTCATTTTGCTGCTTGTTTGCTTTACCGCGCTTGCGCTTTGCGCATGCCGCTCGGGCTTATCCGGCGATCGCAGGGATGACGAAAGCACGAGGGACAGCTTTACGCAGATGCTTGACTCGGGCTACACTTACGAAATGGACGAGGGCTCGGTACTTGCCACGAGCGCTGCTGCATACACTCCGCTTGCGGGTGAGAATTTCTGGCTGGATTTTGAAAATCGCGTCAACGGCGGCGAAAAGGCAAGCGTACATATCTGGTACACCACCTTGAAGCCCGAGGACGACCTGACCGTCTCTATTATAACCTACGACGGCGAAGTCTTTGTAAAAAGGGACTATTCGACGGATGAAAGCGGCAAATGGAGCGTTGCCGTCTCGACTTATGAAAAGCTCGTCTCCCGAAATATCGGGAACGGTATTCTGATCAAAAGCCTTGAAAGCGGAGGCGATATCTGCATACTGCTCGAAAAGCTGCTTTCCGACGAGGAATGGGCAAGGATCGACCTCGGGGAGGCGTATTTTGATATCGACGGCGACGGAGCCTTGGAGCATATCTGCCTCAGCAGCACCGTGACGGGCATGGGCTACAAGGCGCTCGCAGCATATAACGGCGATGAATTGAAATGCAGTACTCTGATGCTTTGCGCGGAAGCTCCCTCTCTTGCAATGAGGGAAGGCGCTCTGATGCTCAAAATCGGCGACGAGCTGTTCAAGCTCGGCTATGCCGACGGGCATTTTACCTTCGACCACAGGAGCGATAATCTGGAGATAGTCGAGCCCGCAGCGTGGTTCGCAGAGTAATAAGATAAGTAAATTGTAAACACAAACGCGGCGGGGGAAATTCCCCGCCGCTTGCTGCATCGGGCGTGTGCCTCGGGGTTGACAAAGCCGGCTAATGATTATACAATAAGATGTTAATTTGGGGGTATTTTTTTATCCCGGGAAAGCGAGGTAAATACCAATGGGGAGTTGCATGAAATTCTGACGCTCATAGAGGAGCAGTCCTTTACCAAGCTGCGCGAGGTGCTGGACGAAATGAACCCCGCGGATATCGCGGAGGAGCTTGCGGAGATCGATGACGACAAGAGCCTTGTCGTTGCCTTCCGCCTTTTGCCCAAGGAGCAGGCGGCGGAGGTATTCTCCTATCTTGAACCGCACGAGCAGCAGAGGGTCGTGGAGGGCATAAGCGACAAGGAGCTTGCCTCGATAGTCAACGAAATGTTCAACGACGACGCCGTTGACTTCATGGAGGAGATGCCGGCCAACATAGTGCGCCGCGTGCTTTGCACTGCCGACGCAGCGACTCGCAAGGCGATAAATCAGCTTTTGAAGTATCCGGAGAGCTCTGCGGGCAGTCTTATGACTACGGAGCTTTTAAGGTTCAAGAGCGAGTGGACGGTCGCTCAGGCGATAGACCACGTGCGAAAATGCTGTATGGAGCTCGCATCCATCACCTACGCATTTGTTACCGACGACTTCCGCCATCTTACGGGCGTTGTCTCCATGAAGGAGGTATTGGGCTCGGAGGATGAGGAGCTGATCGCCAACATAATGGACGACGACGTTATCTTTGCCTACACCTTGGACGATCAGGCTGACGTTGCGGAGCGCTTTAAAAAATACGACGTCGTCAGTATGCCCGTTGTCGACGGTGAATCAAGGCTCGTCGGTCTTATTACGATAGACGACGTGGTCGACGTCATTGAAGACGAGAACACCGAGGATATATACAAGATGGCGGCTATGGCTCCCATTGAGGACAGCTATATTGAGACGAGCGTGTTTCAAATCGCAAGGAAGCGAGTGGTGTGGCTGCTGGTGCTGATGATATCCGCCACCTTTACGGGCATGATAATAACGCGCTTTGAGAACGTGCTCGCAAAGGTCGCCATACTGACCTCGTTCATCCCCATGCTGATGGACACGAGCGGTAACTCCGGCTCGCAGGCTTCGGTCTCGATAATCCGCTCGCTGGTTCTAGGCGAGGTACAGTTCCGCGATATCTTCAAGGTAATTTGGAAGGAGTTCAGGGTAAGCATTTTGGTCGGCACCGCGGTCGCCGCCGCAAACTACCTGCGGATACTGATATGCTATTGGATAGGCATTTACACCGTAGACCCCGGACAGAGCATCTACCTCATCGGCGCCGTGGTCTCCCTCACCCTCGTGGCTGCGATAATCTGCGCTAAGTTCGTCGGCTGCACGCTGCCGCTCTTAGCTGACAAGTGCAAGCTCGACCCCGCGCTTATGGCAAGCCCCATGATAACGACGATAGTCGACGCAGTATCGCTGCTTGTGTATTTTGCGATCGCCTCGGCTATGCTCCCCGGGCTGTTTTAATTGATTTGCGAAGGAGATTTTTGAATGAGCTTTGTTGATAAACTATTGGGAAGAACCTCGGAGCAGCAGGTAAAAAAGCTGATGCCGACCGTCAGGAAAATAAACGAGCTCGAGCCCTCCGTCAAAAAGCTGACGGACGAACAGCTTCGAGCCAAGACGGATGAGTTCCGCGCAAGGTACAAGGCGGGAGAGAGCCTTGACGAGCTTCTGCCCGAGGCGTTTGCAGTGGTGCGCGAGGCTGCCGTCAGAACCGTCGGCATGAGGCATTTTGACGTGCAGCTCATCGGCGGTATAGTGCTGCATCAGGGCAGGATAGCCGAGATGAAGACCGGCGAGGGCAAGACTCTCGTTGCGACCCTGCCTGCTTACCTGAACGCGCTTGCGGGCGAGGGTGTACACGTCGTCACGGTCAACGACTATCTTGCAAGCCGCGACGCGAGCTGGATGGGCAAGATATACACCTTTCTCGGGCTTACCGTCGGCTGCATAATACACGACCTTGAAGCAGACGAGAGGCGTGAAGCCTATAACTGTGACATCACCTACGGCACGAACGTGGAGTTCGGCTTCGACTACCTGCGTGATAACATGGCAGTCTACAAGGAACGAATGGTGCAGAGAAAGCTGCATTACGCGATAGTGGACGAGGTCGACTCGATACTGATAGACGAGGCGAGGACGCCGCTCATTATTTCCGGCAGGGGCGATAAATCCACCGATATGTATGTGCGTGCGGACAGGTTTGTAAGAAGGCTGGAGCGCGGCGCGGACGTTGAAAAGAAGTCCAAGGCGGAGCTTATGCGCGGCGAGGTCCAGGAGGAGAGCGGCGACTACATGTGCGACATCAAAGCCCGCACCGTTGCGCTCACCGACCGCGGCATGAAGAAGGCGGAGGAATACTTCGGCATAGACGACATTTCAGCTACTGAGAACTCGGAGCTCAATCACTACATCATTCAGGCCTTGAAGGCAAACGCGCTGTTTGCCGTTGACAAGGACTACGTCGTTCAGAACGGCGAGGTACTGATAGTTGACGAATTCACCGGACGAATAATGCTTGGGCGCCGTTATTCCGACGGGCTGCATCAGGCTTTGGAGGCAAAGGAGGGCGTTACGGTGCAGAACGAGAACCGTACCGTGGCAACCATCACCTACCAAAACTACTTCCGTATGTTCGAGAAGCTTGCGGGCATGACGGGTACCGCGAAGACCGAGGAAGACGAGTTCCAGGGGATCTACGGTCTCGACGTTGTGGAGATACCCACAAACAAGCCCCTTTTGAGGAAGGATCTCAACGACATGATCTTCATGACGGAGGATGCTAAATTCCGCTCCGTCGTCGATAATATCATCAGCATACACGAGACGGGTCAGCCGCTGCTCGTCGGTACGATCTCGGTTGAAAAGAGCGAGATGCTCAGCGCAATGCTCACAAAACGCGGCGTCAAGCATGAGGTGCTGAACGCCAAGCACCATGCAAGAGAGGCCGAAATAGTCGCTCAGGCGGGTAAATACGGCAACGTTACCATAGCCACCAACATGGCCGGTCGAGGCACCGATATACTTTTAGGCGGCAATCCGGAGTTTTTGGCAAGGCGCGAGATGCGCAAGTCAGAGTACACCGACGAGATGATCGAGAACGCGACGAGCCACGTCGACACGAGCGACGAGGAGATACTTGCCGCGAGGCAGACCTATAATGAGCTCTACAAAAAGTTCAAGGTCGGCACCAACGAGGAGCACGAGAAGGTTGTTGCGGTCGGCGGTCTTTACATCATCGGTACGGAGCGTCACGAGTCGAGGCGAATAGACAATCAGCTTCGAGGCAGGGCCGGCCGTCAGGGCGACCCCGGCACCACCTGCTTCTTCGTCTCAATGGAGGACGACCTCATGAAGCGCTTCGGAGCGGACAGGTACAACAACGTGATGAACAGGCTTGCAGGCGACGAGGACCTCAGCTTCAATTTCAAGATATTCAGCAAGAACATAGAGACCGCTCAGAAGCGAGTAGAGTCACACAACTTCGACATCCGCAAAAACGTGCTGCAATACGACGACACGATGAACAAGATGCGTGAGATAATCTACGGTCAGCGCCGCCGCGTGCTGATGGGCGAGGACATTCACGACTCCGTTCACAGCATGATAATGGAGGCGATAGACAGCCGTGTGGACCTCTACTGCCCCGCGAACGTTAAGCCGGACGGCTGGGATCTGGGCGGACTTATGCACTCTGTAAAGGAGCTTTTGAATTTCGACATTCCCTCCTCAGCATTTGAGAGCCGCGACTCGGGCGAGCTCAAAGCGGCGCTGCACGACGCAGCTGACGCGCAGTACGAAGAGCGTGAGCGGTTCTTCTCGGAGCATGGCATCGACATGCGCGAGCTTGAAAGGATCTACCTGCTGCGTTCCGTCGATGAGCATTGGATGGATCACATCGACGCCATGGATCAGCTCCGTCAGGGCATAGGTCTCAGGGCTATGGGCTCCAAGGACCCGGTCATCGAGTACCGCAACGAGGGCTTTGATATGTTTGATGACATGGTTGCGGGCATCCGCGACAAGACGGCGGAGTACCTCTATCACGTTATGATTAGGCAGAACGCGCAGCCCATCAAAAGAGAGCAGGTCGCAAAGCCCATCGACCCGCCCGCAGCGGACTCCAAGCCCAAGCCCAAGAGGGTCTCGGGTAAGGTCGGTCCCAACGACCCCTGCCCCTGCGGCAGCGGCAAGAAGTACAAAAAGTGCTGCGGGCTGAAAGAAAACGCAAACTAAAATCTTTTTGAGCAAGGAGTTTAAATACTATGTTAGACATCAAACGCATAAGGAAAAACCCTCAGGAGCTGGTAGAAGCTATGCGCAAGAGGCGCAACAAGGGCGCCGACGTTACCGAGCTGCTTTCGCTTGACGAGAAGCGCCGTCAGCTTTTGCAGGAGGTCGAGGCAATGAAGGCGGAGCGCAACACCGTCTCCGCACAGATACCAATGCTCAAAAAGCAGGGAGTTGACTGCACGGATAAGCTTGCAGAGATGAAGCTGCTTGCGGATCGCATAAAGGAGCTTGACGCAGAGGTCGGCGCCTATGACGAAAGGCTTTCGGAGCTTTTGATGGCGGTACCCAATATACCTCATGAGTCCGTACCCGAGGGCGCGGACGACACCGAGAACGTGGAGATCCGCCGTTGGGGCGAGCCGAGGCAATTCGGCTTTGACGCCAAGGCACATTGGGATATCGGCGAGGCTCTGAACATACTTGATTTTGCCGCCGCCGGCAAGATAACCGGCGCAAGGTTCACTGTATATCGAGGTCTTGGAGCAAGGCTCGAGAGGGCGATAATCAGCTATTTCCTCGATACTCACACCGAAAATGGCTACACGGAGATACTCCCTCCCTACATGGTCAACCGCGCCTCTATGACGGGCACCGGTCAGCTTCCCAAATTCGAGGAGGATGCTTTTAAGGTGACCGGCACGGATTACTTCCTCATCCCCACGGCGGAGGTTCCCGTGACAAATCTCTTCCGCGGCGACATTATCGACGGCAGTGAGCTGCCTATAAAATACTGCGCTTACTCCGCTTGCTTCCGCTCAGAGGCGGGCTCCGCGGGACGCGATACAAGGGGGCTCATCCGTCAGCATCAGTTTAACAAGGTGGAGCTTGTGAAGTTTGCAAAGCCCGAGGACAGCTACGCCGAGCTTGAAAGTTTGACCCGCGACGCAGAGCGCGTGCTTCAAGGCTTGGGTCTCCCCTACCGTGTAGTATGCCTCTCGACCGGCGACATCGGCTTCTCCTCCGCAAAAACCTACGATATCGAGGTTTGGATGCCCAGCTACAACAGATACGTTGAGATCTCCTCCTGCTCCAATTTCGAGGATTTCCAGGCGCGCAGGGCGCAGATAAGGTTCCGCCGCGACAAAAACGCCAAGCCCGAGCTTGTGCACACGTTGAACGGCTCCGGCGTTGCGATAGGTCGCACTGTCGCCGCCATACTCGAAAACTATCAGAATGAGGACGGCAGCGTTACCGTGCCCGAGGTGCTTCGCCCGTTCATGCACTGCGACGTTATAAAATAAGCTTTCGGCATACGATAAAGGGACGGCCTTGACCGTCCCTTTGGCTTTTTTAATGAATAGCTCAATAATGGGTACCGCCCAATATATCGGCCAGGCTTTTTTGACTTTTGAAATAGCAGAAGCCGTCCCTTGCCGTATTCGGATGCTCATTGCGGTATGCATCCGTAAGCTCCTTTACCCTCGCCCATCTTGCCTCGTCAAAGAGCTTAGTGCGCTCCATTATTTTTTCATCGTGCTTTGCCAAAAAGAGCTGTACTATGGGCAGAAAATCACTAAAATTGCCGCTGCTGCCCGGGCCTGCGTCGATGTCGGGAGCGGTGTCGTCGAAGTGTGCGTACTTATAGGTGTTGGAGGTGACGAGCCTCGACCACAAGTGCAGATCGTACTTCTCCGCAAGCTCATTGGGGAAGCGAAGCATCACTACGGCGTCGAGCTCATCGGAATAGGCGGAAACGATGAAAGGATCCACGGAGCAAACGAGCGCGGGCTGAGTATCGCCGAGGCGCAGTACGTATGCGACCTTTTGGATATTGTTGTCACAATTGAACTTCTCCGCAAAGCTCTTGCAGATAAGCTTGCGCACGGGGTAGTATTTCTTGTATGAAAACTTTGCATTGCCGGGGTTTTCGGCAGATGACTGCCGGCTGGAAAGGGGCATGGTATCCTCCTTGCATATTTGTTCTGTAATATAGACGATCAGAATTCAAATAAGCGGAAAAAACTCGCAGCGGTTCCTTCGCTTTCAGCGCAGATTATTTAGCGACGCTCAGCTCATATAGCTCATGCGGAGCAATATCCTGCCCATTGCTCCACTCTATACCAGTGCCGTCAGGAAGCAGCTTTACAGAACGGAAATAAGCAGCGTCTTTCAGCTCTCCGTACCACGAACCCTCAGCATATGGGGTCACGTCAAACTGCTTGACCTCGCCGGTTTCATAGTAAAGCATAAGCTGCATATCAGGCAGAGGCTCTACCTTTGTTAATCTTGGTTGCAGCATAGCAGCCTCCTTACTTTAACGGTTCTATGCGGAAAAACTGTTCGCCGTTTGAAAGCAGCTTCCAATTAGCTTCAAGTTCATCCTTATGTATCTCAATCCATGCCGCAAGAAGCTTAAACTTGCCCGGATGGATCTTACCCTCTATAATGGTTCCGTCGAAATCTACAACCACTTCATCGCCCGAGTACTCCGCATGAATATGCGGCATGTTATGCTTTGTGCCAGATTCCTTATACATCCTGACGATGATACCATAAAACGAGCTCAATACCGGCATAGTACCCTCCAATATACTATATCATGCTTATATTCTATCAGATTTTAACTTGCTGTCAACCATTTGATCCAACAGCATCACCCGACTATTCGAATTACTCCTCCGCGTCGCCAATGCCGAGCTGAGGCGGCGTTTCCTGCGGCAGCGTTTCGACGTCGCGGAGCTTTCTCAAAATGGCTCTCGTTCTTGTGCCTATGAGCTTTTCGAGGTCGTCGTTTGCGGAATTGAGACGTTTCTGCGCGGAGAGGAGCACCGTTTCGAAATTGGCGAACTCGCCCTTGACCGCGCCCAATACCTGCCAAGCCTCGCTCGAGCGCTTCTGCATGGCAACTATGGAGAAGCCCATACGCAGGCTGTTCAAAAGCGCAGCCATTGTGGACGGACCCGCTATGTTGACGCGGCAGTCCGCCTGCAATCTTTCTATCATGCCGAGCCTTACGACCTCGGCATATATGCCCTCCGTGGGCAGGAACATTACAGCAAAATCGGTGGTGCGGGGCGGGTCGATATACTTATCCCTGATATCTCTGCCGAATTTCATGACAACGTCGCAGAGCCTTTTTTGCGCCGAGGCGACCCTGTCGGGGTCCGCCGCGTCATAGGCGTCAAGCAGCTGAACGTAGGCGTCGGACGGGAATTTCGAGTCTATCGGCAGGTAAACGGGAGAGTCGCTCTCCCCAGGCAGACGCACGGCATACTCAACGCGCTCCTGGCTTCTCTGCTTGGCGTCGAAGTTTTTGACGTACTGGTCGGGAGTCAGTATCTCCTCCAATATTGCGCCGAGCTGAACCTCGCCGAGGGTGCCCCTCGTTTTTACGTTTGTCAGCACCTTTTTAAGATCGCCCACGCCTACCGCAAGATTTTTCATCTCGCCGAGCCCCTGATATACCTCCGTCAGGCGGTCATTGACGAGCCTGAAGCTCTCGGTTATCCTGTCGTTTAAAGTTTTTTGAAGCTTCTCCTCCACTGTGGAGCGCACCTCGTCGAGGCTCTTTTCCATTGTGGTGCGCATATCGTCAATATGCTTATCGTTATCCTGCTGCATGCTCGATATGCGCCGCTCCATTGTCTCCCTCATTTCGGTCATGGCGGAGGCGCTGCCGGACTCAAAGGTCTTGAACCTTTGTTCGGTCGAGGCGGCGTTGGCGGCGATAGCGCTGTTGATGGAATTCTGCTTTTCCGTCATGAGGTTGAAGAAAGCCTCCTGCCCTGCGGCAAGCTGATCCGCCGATGCTTCCTGCGCGTTTTTAAGGGAATCGGACATATACCTGAGCCTTGTATCGACGTCATCCTTGATATCGCGTCCGGCACGCTCCAGCGCGCGCTCATTTTCGTTTTTATAAGTAATGAGCAGATCGCCGAGCATATCGTCCCTGCGTCTTGTAAGCAAAATGGCAACTATCGCGCCGACGCCCAACAGCACTACGGCTGCGAGCAGAACAACGAACTGAGTAACGCTCATTCCTTCCTCCCTTCAAAGCCCTGACGCTCACGCAGCTTTTGGAAGAACGCGACCCTGCTGCCGAACACAATGAGCAATATTCCTGCAAGACAGCCGAAGGCGTACTGCAAGGCGTTCGTCCAAAGCCCGTAAAGTGCCGCCGAGATATCAAAAAGCGCGTATTCATAAAGAAAATAACCGAGCGGCATTATCAGCCCCGCGACAGGCGGAGCGCCGTATTTTATTTTTTTGAAAAGCAGCCCGCAGAGAAGCCCCATGAGCCCCTTTATTATAAATGTAGCCGGCGCGTATATGAAAGAGCCGTAGAGGATATCGGCTGTCACGGAGCCCACCGCGGCGGTTACGGCGCCGCCGACGGGACCAAAGAGCCACGCCGAGAACCAAATAGCCGCGTCGCCAGCGTTGAGATAAGCGCCGCCGCTGCCCGTTGGCAGCGGCACGGATGCGAAGAGCGTGAGCACCGCGATTATAGCGGTGACGAGCCCGTATGCGGCTAAAAGCCAAATTCGCTTATCGTTGGAGGTTTTGTTTGCCATTTGCCGTATAATGCTTTATCGGCTGTTTCAGCCTTTGAGTTCCCTGATCCTGCTCTCTATTTTTTCGAGCAGGGCGATATTCGCGGCGAGCTTTACGCGCTCCTCCTCGACCACCTTTTCGGGGGCCTTGGCGATGAAGCCCTGATTGTTCAGTTTGCCCTCGGCACGCTTCACCTCACCCTCGACCCTCGTTCTTTCCTTATCGAGCCTTGCAAGCTCCTTTTCGATATCAATGAGCTCATTGAGAGGGATGAATGCGTCGCCTATCGCGGAGACTACGGAGACGGCGTCGGGTGCGATGCCTGCTTTATCGAGCTGCACCGTTACCTCGGACGCGCCGGCAAGCTTGTTGAAGTAGGGCGCGGCCTCGCGGCAGGAGCTCTCGTTTGCGGCGCTTGTAACTATGAACATATGCGCGCGCTTGGAGGGCGGCACGTTCATCTCTGCCCTGACGTTGCGGATAGCTCGAACGAGCTCCATTATGCCGTCCATACACTCAGCCTCGGCTGCAAAGTCAAACTCGTCAACGGGCTTAGGCCAATCGGAGAGCATTATCGTCTCGCCTGCGCCGGGCAGCCGCGTGTAAATATCCTCTGTAATGAATGGCATGAAGGGATGCAGCAGCTTCATGCTGTCGGAAAGGACTCTCACGAGGATGGCGCGCACATTGCGCTTTGCCTCTTCGTCATCGCCGTAGAGGCGGGGCTTCGCCATCTCGATATACCAATCGCAAAGCTCAGTCCATATGAAGCTGTAAATCTTCTCAATACCGAGGTTGAGGTCGTAGGAGTCGATATTGGCGGTCTCCTCTCTAACGACGTTATTTAGGCGATGGAGTATCCACTTATCTGCAACGTCGAGCTTTGCAAGGTCGATATCGCCGATGGGTCCGTCGCCCAAGTTCATCATTACGAAACGAGAGGCGTTATAGACCTTGTTGCAGAAATTCCTTGCGGCTTCGACCTTTTTCTGGTTGAAGCGCATATCGGTGCCTGCGGCGGTCCCGCTGGTGAGCGCAAAGCGAAGCGAGTCTGCGCCGTAATCTCTGATGATCTCGAGCGGGTCTATGCCATTGCCTAACGATTTGGACATCTTACGTCCGAGCTCGTCGCGCACCATGCCATGCAGGAAGACCGTGTGGAAGGGCACTTCGCCCATGGCGTAGATGCCGAACATTATCATTCTCGCTATCCAGAAGAAAATGAGGTCGTAACCCGTGGACAGCGTCGAGGTGGGATAATAGTATTTGAGCTCCTCGGTCTTATCGGGCCAGCCGAGCGTTGAGAAGGGCCACATGCCGGAGGAGAACCATGTATCGAGCACGTCCTCATCCTGACGGAGAGGAGCCCCGCACTTGGGGCATTTATCGGGAGCGGTCTCCGAAACGACGGTCTCGCCGCACTCGTCGCAGTAGTAGGCGGGTATGCGGTGTCCCCACCAAAGCTGACGCGAAATGCACCAATCCTTTATGTTGTACATCCAGTTATAATAGGTCTGGGTGTACTTCTCGGGCACGAATTTTATCCTGCCTTCCTCAACTGCCTTTATCGCGGGCTCGGCAAGGGGCTTTATGGCAACGAACCACTGCTTGGAAACCATGGGCTCGATGGTGGAATGGCAGCGATAGCAGGTGCCGACATTATGGGTATAGGGCTCGATCTTGACGAGATTGCCCGCAGCTTTAAGGTCCTCAACGAACCCCTTGCGGCCCTCCTTAGTTGTAAGTCCCTGATACTTGCCGCCGAGCTCGTTGATATGCCCGTCCTCGGTGAAGACGCACATCCGGGGGAGGTTGCACCTGAGGCCTACCTCGAAATCGTTCGGGTCGTGCGAGGGCGTGATCTTGACGGCGCCGGTGCCGAAGTCCTTTTCAACGTAGGCGTCCGCAACGATGGGTATTTCCCTGCCGACTATCGGCACTATTACCGTCTTGCCCACTATATCGGCGTAACGCTCATCCTCGGGGTTTACCGCGATGCCGGTATCGCCCAATATTGTTTCGGGTCTTGTGGTGGCGACGGTTATGGAATAGCTGCCGTCCGGAGCATCGTAGCGCACGTGCCATAGGTTCGAGGGCTGCTCTTCAAACTCGACCTCGGCGTTGGAAATAGCGGTCTTGCAGCAGGGGCACCAGTTGACTATGCGGTCGCCTCTGTAAATAAGACCCTTATTGTAGAGATCGACGAAGACCTTTGTAACTGCCCGCGAGCAGCCTTCGTCCATAGTAAATCTTTCTCTTTCCCAGTCACATGAGCTTCCGAGTTTCTTCAGCTGTTCAACGATCCTGCCGCCGTACTTAGCCTTCCAGTCCCAGGCACGCTCTAAGAAATTCTCTCTTCCCAGATCCTCCTTGAAGATACCTTCCTTACGCATCTGCTCAACGATCTTAGCCTCGGTTGCGATAGATGCATGGTCTGTGCCCGGTACCCAGAGTGCAGCATATCCGTTCATCCTCTTAAAACGTGTAAGGATATCCTGCAGTGTGTTATCAAGG
>CALEPU010000274.1 GCA_937913075.1 uncultured Clostridia bacterium | reverse complement strand
GGACAGGGCGTCTATTCGGAGACCTCGACGCTCAAGGTGTATTATAAATCGATCCAACCCGGCGAGACCGCCTCGGGAATGATCACAGCGTTTTTCTACTCCGCAAGCAATTATCTGAACTCCGACGGCACCCTTCCCGTGACCTATCGCATCACCTATCAGGACGAAAGCGGCAAGCAATACGAAGAAACCCGCGTTTTCAACGTCACCCTGTTTCCCTATCAGGCGCAGGAGCCCGCCGCAACTCCCGAACCCGCCAAGGTCAATACCCAAGGCCAGTACTGGACGATCCCCATCGCTGTCATTTCCGTTATTGCAGTGATTACGGCAATCGCCATAGCCGGGGCTGTGATAAGGAGAGCAAGGATAAAGTAACATTGCCATTGCAAATAAGTCCCCGAGCTCATGAAAGCCCGGGGACTTTGCTGTTGCCTTCTGTTTACGTCAGCACTATTTCTCGGATAACCTGTTCCTCCACTCTTGCCCTGCAAGAGTTCATTCTTCGGATCCATTCAAGTTGATCGTGCCTCTTCTGTAAATCCGTTATGATGATTCGCGCCAAATCAGTACAGCACGGTTGATACGAGGTTATCGACCGTGCTATCGTTTTATTTGCTCCGATTTTTTCTTTATAATCACTGCGTTTTTGAAAATGTACCCCATAAACCGGACAACCTCAATTGTGCAAATCCCAATGTCCGGACAGTGCAATTGTTCGGAACCCAAAGTATTCTCTCTTGTACACAGTCATAGCGAGCATCGGATTTTCCCCACACAAAATCCAAGAGACAAAATCGGCGTGACCGCAATGGTCACGCCGATTTCATATCCTTTTAGCCGGCAAATGACCGACTCAAAGCAACTTCCTTGCAAAGTGTGCGCCGACCGCTTCTCCCTTAATTTTAATTTCCTCAAATATTCTCATCCTTCAGCGTTTCAACGGGATCGTCGGCTTTCAGCTTTCGCGTGGAATACAGCATTGAGATGAACACCACGACGAACACGCTTACAACAGCTATCGCCATAGCCGTCCAAGGCAGAGTAAATCGCATATTTGCCGCGCCGTTTGCCGCACGGTGGATGAGATACGTGACGCCGACCGCAACGGGCAGACCTATCATAAGCGACCTTGTGCCGTATATAAGACACTCGTAATTGCCCATGCGGTTAATGCCCCTGCCCGTCATGCCCATAGAGCGCAGCATGGCATAATCGCGTCTGCGCAGGGCGACGTTGGTGGTAACAGTGTTGAATACGTTGGCGACGGAAATGAGCGATATCAGCGCAATGAAGCCGTAGCTGAACACCTTGACGATGGTGACGAGATTATTCATCAGCCTTGCATCCTCAGTGGCGTCGTAGAAGGAGCGGTCGTTCACCGCAACTCCGTTTGCTTCGAGCACCTTCTGCATCGCGTCCATGCTCTGTTGTACGTTGTCGCTGCGGAAGTAAAAGCTCGCCTTTGAAGCGCTGCCTGTGTAAACCGAAGCGGGATATATGAGGAGGATAGTGCCGCCGTTGTCGCCGCCTATCGGATAATCGTCTATGAAAGCGCCTATTTCCGCGCTGTAAAACTCAAGCGGTATCGTAAGCTGCCCAATAGGGCGGCCCTTTTCGTCGAAATCGAGGTCCGTGCCGATGCTCGCATCGGATATGCAGTAGGCGGCAAGCTCGCCCTCTCCATAGCCTTCGCCCGTCCAATAGACGCCGTTGCTCCCGTAGCCCTCGGGACACTCGGGCACCGGCGAAAGCCTAATGGAAGCGACGCCGGGCTTTAAGAAAGAGATAACGTAGTTGACCCTTGTGTGACTGCCGTCGGGAAGGCTTTCGTACACCGGAACGCTTGCGCTGTTCACCATAAGCGCCTTTGGCTCGGAGCTGTCAAACCAGCCTTCATCGGCAATGCCGTTTTGCGCAAGCAGCAGTCGGAAGGAGACGTCATCCATAAATACTCTCCGCGCATGCTGCTCATATCTTACCTCGCCATAGGCTTCATATTTTTTTGCAATAAAGTCGGAATATTCCTGTGAGGCATCCTCCCGCGGAAAATAGGCGAAGGGGCTCTCCTCCTCCGTGTCTATATAGCCGACCAGCTCCCTGCAGCTTTCCGCAAGGGCGGGACGCAGCCTGACGAAATCATCATATTCAAGATGCGCAAACATGCCGTCGAAGCTCGGACGGTTATCCACCGAATCCACCGACCTCGTAATATACATGCAGAAGCCCGAAGCCGCAACGAACAGCACTATGCTCATCGCAAGCGAAATTATGGTTGCGCGGTACTTGCTGCGGCTGCGCGTGAAATATTTTTTGGCGAGCAGCCCCTCTGCGCCAAATAGCCTTGCCGCTGATTTGGGATAGCGGACGCCGCCCTTCTTCGCCTTCACGTCCCGCGATTGACGGATCGCCTCCATGGGGCTTATACGCATGGCTCTGCCCGAGGGTATCCAAGCGGAGACGAGCACGGTGACGAGCGCGATAAGAGCGCCCGCAAGT
>CALEPU010000273.1 GCA_937913075.1 uncultured Clostridia bacterium | reverse complement strand
GGAAGGGTAGCTTTATATAGCTTGTAGTTGTTTGCTATGTATCTGGTATCACCATAATTAAATGCCCAGTAATTTGTGTTATTTGAGGAATAGTAATAGAGCTGAACAAGGCGATATTCATAATTTAAATATGCATAATACCAACCATCTTCTTTATAGCTTGTTGTAGTAGAAGATGACCTTGTGAAGCCCGAATAGAAGTTTATCGTAATCGTCCTGCGGTCATACCTGACGTTGAGCGCAGTGGAGCCATCGCCCTTGACGAGCACGGAGCCGGTATCGGAGTTGGTTGCATTATAGGTGAAATAATAGCCCATCCTGCCGATGGAGGTAGTGCTGTTGCCGCCGAGGCGGTTATCAGCGGTAGTACCCGCGGTATCGGTATTGATGGTAACGTAGGTACCCGCCTTTTTGGTACGAGAGGAATCCGTACTTTCATAAGAATAGCTCTTATCCTTATTCGCAGCGTTGACGCTATCGGTAACGTTCTGCTGCCAGAAGACGACGGAATAGGAGACCTGCAGACCATCCCACTTAGCATAGACGGTATTATCGGTAAGGGTAGAGGACCAGTCGGTACTGCTCCAATCGAAAGGGGTATTGCCATCGGGATCTACATACCAGCCCTCGAAGTTATAGCCGGTACGAGTGGGATCAGCGGGCTTAACGGTCTGCGGGGCGGAGCCATCGGGAACGAACCTCGGCGCGATATAAGTCGCAGGGGTATCGTCCTGAGTGCCGATATTGCTGTTGAATTTAAGCCAAGTACCGGAGGTGATATAGGGGAAGAGGACGACCTCGCGGTCATGCGAAGCGGTGCCGACGGAGCCGGCGGCGAAGAAGGTGACGCCCGAGGCGTAGGTAGGAGCATCACCGGTAGTGAGGACATTGCCGGTGAGAGTACCGTTGACGGAATACTCTACCCAACCGGCGCAATTTTTGCCAGCGCCGGCAACGGCAAAGTTACTGTCGTAGGTGAAGGTACCGGTACCGGAATCAGGATCGATCTCAACGTCTTTAATAAGATAGACGGAGCCGTTCTGATCGAGGTAAGTAACGAGGACGACGTTTACAACGACGGCCTTGAAGCTGACGCTGACGTCGGCAGAGAAATCGGACTTATGCTCATTTAAAACAGAGTTGATGTCGTCTATCTTGTAGGTAGTGCCGGCAGTGAAGAAGCCGGTGCCATCGCCATTGACGCCATTGACCTGCCAGCCGCGGAAGGACTGATTGATCTCGAGGGTAGGGACGCCGGGATCATAGAGGGTATTGGCGTCGATCTTGCCGGTATTGATGATCTGCTTATTGACGATAGCATCGTTGGAATCGATGAAATCGACGGTGAGGGTATGACCCTCCTCGCCCTCTTCAACTACATAGATGGAGAACGAATCGGCAGAGAAGGTAACGGTATCTTCGCCGATGGAGGTAACGCCGACCTCCTGCACGGAGGGAGTAAGCGACCTGAGCTCAGACGCCTTGGCATTAATATGGAGGACATAGAGGCTGGAATGAGCCTCGAGCCCGGGCATATACATGGAGACGCTGACGGGGACATGCGGCTGAATCTCACTGCCATTAAGGGAGAAGGTGATATCCACAGCCGCGAGAGCGCGCCCGCTGACGGAATTGCTGCTGTCAATAATGGCCTGGACGGCGGCAAGATCGACAATGACAGCATCCATCTTGGTATGCTTGGGAAGGGCGTCCTCCGGGGCCTCGACAGAGACGCGAAGACCGCCCTCGAGCTCAGCGCTGAAGGACTGAGCGGGGTACTTGACGGGATCGAGCAGCTCGGGCCTGTCAAAGCCGCTTAAATCGCCGCGGTCGATCAGGACCACCGCGGAGGCGGGCACGGCGGTCATTATCATGATGACCGCAAGGATCAGAGCAAGGAATTTTGAAAAACGCTTGTTCACAGTTATCCCTCCTAACGGAAAAATAAAAATTATTCAAAAGTAATATCACAAGGTACCCTCAGGATATACCTTATACATAACAATTCTACCTTAGTTTTTGAGCGGTGTCAACCTTTATTTGGAGCAGATTGTGACGGAATTTCAAAGAATGTGGGATATATTTTCAAGGATTCGACGAGGCGGGGTTTTGTTATATTATATTTGTGAAAAACGGAAGGGAGGAGGGCGGACGATGCGCGGTTCTGCGCTCGGCGATGAGCGTAAAAACCGGCAATGGGGACGGTATACGCCTTCGCCTATGGCAACGGCTCCCCTTGCACAGTGGAGCCGCATGAACATGACGCTATACAATTATCAGGGCAGCGGATATGCATTAAAATCATGACGTGACGACCGTGCGGACTTTGTTGAGTATTGGTCGATCGCCGTTATTTTGTTATTCAAGCAGCTTTCCTTGCCTCACGACGTTTTTTCTTCTCCCATTTTTCCCATTTCCACATATAGGGGTCTCTGATAATTCGGTACAGCCAATAAGCAGCAGGGCAAATGATAAATATGCTGAGACACACCTTCTCTTTAAAGCTATAAATATTGGTCCTCAGCAGACGGTTAAACATCCCTTTAAGCAACTTGTTGCTTTCACGCTTGATTTCTTTATCAATAGAAAAATGCGAAGAAAAGTACCTTGTGTAAAGGCATACTTTAAGAGCTCTGTCAAGGAAATAATCTTTGCTATAACTTGAATTATTCAGCTTTTCAATACAAACTTTTGCATATTCTTGCATCTGTGACAACGTCGCAGTTTTTGCAGCAGAGCCTTCTCTTTGAAAGTAATAATACAATGATCGATCTAAAACCGCTACTTGATTTGCTTCTTCGTTCTCACCAACTTCGGTGCAAAAAACGGTATCCTCTGCATATAACATGCCTTCGCAGAATCTAACCCCAGTCACCAGTCCGCACCAAAACATTTTACCACAGCAGTATGATCGTAAATTGTGTTGCTTTGAAATATGCAAATAAGAATAAACTTGTACTTCGTTAGGGTCAAATGAAAGTTTTTCGGATAAATCAACTTTATCGTCAATGTTAACCATCCGAAAGCCACATATAGAAATGAGTGTGCCCTTTTTCAAGAGAGCCAAGTATAAAAACTCAAAATACTGCGGATGGACGTAGTCGTCCGGATCCACAAATGTGACATACTCCCCCGTCATCCTATCAAGCCCGGCGTTTCGCGCAGAGGATACGCCGCCGTTCTCTTTTGTTATCACAATTATGCGGCTGTCTTTCTCGGCATAAGCGCGCAAAATCTCTGCTGTGGAATCGGAGCTGCCGTCATCAACGCATATGATCTCCAAATTTATATAACTGCTGGCTAAGATCGAATCCAAGCATCGACCCAAATAGGCTTCCATATTGTAAATCGGTAGAATTACAGAAATCAGCGGCTCCATTTGCGTACCCCACTTTCAAGTATCAATTGCTCTTGTGATTCTAAAACAAGCCATTAAAAACACAAGCACCCGCAGGAAGCGGATGCTTGCAAAACAATCTTAACGCTTGCTGAACTGAGGGGCGCGACGGGCTGCTTTGAGACCGTACTTTTTGCGCTCCTTCATACGAGGATCGCGGGTAAGGAAGCCTGCCTTTTTGAGGGCGCTGCGGAGCTCGGGATCGAAGTTCAGGAGGGCACGGGAGACGCCGTGACGGATAGCGCCCGCCTGACCGGTGAAGCCGCCGCCGTAGACGTTAACGAGAACATCGAACTTATCAAGGGTGTTGGTGAGCTTGAGCGGATCGCGGACGATCATCTTCAAGGTCTCATAACCGAAGTAATCCTCGATATCCCTCTTGTTGATGGTGATAGTGCCGGTACCGGGAACGAGGCGAACTCTGGCAACAGACTTTTTACGCCTGCCTGTACCAAGATACTGTGTAACGGATGCCATGATTTAATCCTCCTCCCAATTATTTAAGCACGAGAACCTCGGGCTTCTGAGCGGCATGCTTATGCTCGGCGCCGCGATAAATGCGAACCTTGGTGAGCATCTGCCTGCCGAGGGGCCCCTTGGGCATCATGCAACGGATGGCTTCGTAAACGGCGAACTCGGGCTTCTTAGCCATGAGGTCACGGTACTTGACCTCTTTAAGTCCACCGGGATAACCGCTGTGATGACGATAGACCTTATCGTCGAGCTTCTTGCCGGTGAGGATGACCTTATCGGCGTTGATTATGATAACGTGGTCACCGCAGTCAACGTGCGGGGTGTAGATCGGCTTATGCTTGCCACGAAGTATCGCGGCTACCTGCGACGCGAGACGGCCGAGCACCATGCCCTCTGCATCGACGATATACCACTTGCGCTCCATGGTCTCTGCTTTTGCCATATAGCTCTTCATGCCATATCCTCCAAACGGTGAAATCATTGATGTTTAACTCTCGCTTACAATGGGAAAAATCATGTTCGGGGCTAGTGACCACAATCCACCACCATAAACAAAGCAAGTGATATTATATCCGAGAGGCGGGCGGATGTCAACACTTAAATTGCCCGAAAAGCTAAATTTTAACTATATATTTTTGATGTAATACTCCTCCACGTGCATGGCGGGATTGGCACGCCAGGTTATTGTCTTGGCGGCAAGCTGTGGGGTTATAGCGTACTCCTCCTCGCTGTGCTCCTCTAAAAGGCGAATGACCTCGGGGTTGGCGGTAACTGCGTACTCGGCAGGTTCTTCATCGCCGGCTATCCTTATCAAAAGATCTCGCCTTATTTTAAGAGCGACCGTCTCCGCGGAGAGGATATGCCCCGTGCCGCCGCAGTAGGGGCAGACGGTCTGCAAGGAGGCGGAGATATTGCTGCGGAGCTTTTTTCTTGTGACCTCGACGAGACCTAACTGAGTCATGCCGAGAACCACTGATTTTGTCCTGTCGCAGCGCAGCGCATCGGAGAGCGCCTCTATCACGGCGTCCCTGTCGTGCTGATCCTCCATGTCGATGAAGTCGATGATTATGATGCCGCCGATATCACGCAGGCGAAGCTGGCGCGCTATCTCCGCCGCAGCCTCCTTATTGGTATCGACTATCGTGCGGTCGAGGCTGACATTTCCGACGAATTTGCCCGTATTCACGTCGATGCTCGTAAGCGCCTCGGTCTGATCTATCACTATATAAGCGCCGCTTTTCAGCCATACCTTGCGCGCGAGAGCGGCGTCTATCGCCTGCTCTACGCCAAAGCTCTCGAACATATCGCAGCGTTCCTCATAGAGCTCGACCTTATCGCGAAGCTCCTCCGGCGCGAGCGAACGGATGAGCTCGAAATCGGCGCGGTCGTTGACGACAAGTCTGCGGATATCCTTTTTGAAAAGATCGCGCACGGTACGGAAAATGAGCGAGTCCTCTTTGTGTATAAGGCTCGGTGCGCTGCACTCGTTATAGCGTTTTTGTATGCGCTCCCACTCCTCTGTAAGCGAGGCAAGATCCTGTTCTATCTCCTCATCGTCCAGCTCCGCAGCCGCGGTTCGGACAATAACGCCCGTACCCTCGGGGCGTATCTTATTTATGAGCTCCTTGAGCCTCTTGCGTTCCGCCTCGCCGGAGATCCTTTTGCTGATGCCGATAAAATCGACCGTGGGCATGAAAACGAGAGTCCTGCCGGGCAGTGAGATGTGCGTCGTCGCCCTTGCTCCCTTGCCGCCTATGGGTTCCTTTTCTATCTGCACCATAATATCCTGCCCGTTTCTGATGACGTCGCAGATCATGGCGGGGG
>CALEPU010000272.1 GCA_937913075.1 uncultured Clostridia bacterium | reverse complement strand
TGTTTTATCCGCAAAGAAGGGTCCGTCAATATAGACTGCCGTCCTTGCTCCGGGCAGCAGCCGGCGCTTGCGGTAGGTGCAGGTGGCGGTGAAAACGGGCTTGTCATACTCCACGGGATAGCGGAAAGAGCCGTCTCTGAAATGCCTTATGCCCGTGTAGCCCGGCCAGATATGCGCCTCGGGATAGATCGCAACCGCATGCCCCAGCTCTGCATGGCGGCGCATGGCGGCATGAAAGCTTGATTTGCCGCTGATGCTCGCTGCAAGCGGTAAAGCGCCGAGGTCCTCGACTATCGGACGTATAGCGGGTATGCTCATTGCGTCGGGGCCGACTATGACGTAAGGCTTCTTGGGGAAGCAGACGAGCGAGGGCATAAATGCGTCGCCCATACTGCGTGTGTGGTTGCCGTAAAGATAGAAGCCCGTTTTTTTATACGGGCGGAGCTTCTTCGCGCCAATCCTGCGCTCACCGTAAACGAGAAGCTGTATTATAAAGACGAGCGGCGTTGCGATAAAATGATGCAGAAAAAAAGCCCATGCCCTGCGAACAGGGCCCTTGAAGTATTTATAGTCCTCCGGCAAAGCCTTTGTTTTGATGTTGTTTTCGGCAAAATCGTCGTTGAGCTCATCGCTGTAATAGTAGGTCCTGCCCATAGCTCCTCCGTCAGGCGGTATTTTAGCGCCGCATACATTATAGCACAGTTTTCAAAATAGACAAACGGGGTCGGAAGGTATATAATTGTTCTTTGAAAAGGAGCATTGAAATGGCATACGTTGTTGAAATTAATTCGCTTTCGGATACGGGAGCAAGCGTTTACCGTGATTTGAAGGGCGCCGGCGTAAAGGGCGGTCAAAACCCGCTTGCGGGGCTTTTTATTGCCGAGAGCCCCAACGTGATAGAAGCTGCGCTTGCTGCCGGATACGAGCCGGTATCGCTGCTTGCAGAGAGGCGCAGGCTTGCCGCCGCGCTTAGCTGTGCGGACGGGTACGACGTGCCCGTTTACACGGCGGAGGACTCGCTGCTGGCTTCCCTTACCGGCTTTAAGCTGACCCGCGGGATACTCTGTTGTATGCGGCGCAGACCCCGGTCATCCTGCTGCGAGGTGATAAAAGGCGCAAAAAAAGCCGCCGTGCTTATGGGCATAGTGGATCCCACGAACGTCGGCGCGATATTCCGCTCTGCGGCGGCGCTCGGAGCTGACGCTGTGCTGCTCGATCCCACCTGCTGCGATCCTCTGCACCGCAGGGCGGCAAGGGTGAGCATGGGAGCCGTTTTCCGTGTGCCTTGGGCGAGGCTTGGAGGCAACGGAGACGGGAAGCCCAACGCATGCTCTCTGCCGGGGCTCTTAAAATCCGAGGGCTTTACGGTGCTTGCGCTCGCCTTAAAGCAAGGAGCTCTGCCCGTCACCGCGCCGGAGCTCGCGCGCTGCGATAAGCTCGCATTGGTGCTCGGCTCCGAGGGAGCGGGGCTTGAGGAGAGCGTCATCGCGGAGTGCGATCACACGGTCATCATTCCAATGGCTAACGGCATGGACTCTTTAAACGTGGGCGCAGCCGCAGCGGTCGCGTTTCACCGGCTTTTTGCCGAGCAAAAACAGCAGTAGCTCATTGACTGTTTTATGATATTGGTATAAAATTCCCAAGACGAACGCCAAGGCTTTCAGGAGGAAAACGATATGAAGGTAGTATTGCAGGGGTTGACGAAAAGATTTCCCAACCGCAACAGAAAGATAAAGACCGAGGTCGTCGCTGTGAGCGACTTCACCTTTGAGATTCCCGACGGCAAGCTCGTTGGGCTTTTGGGTCCTTCCGGCTGCGGCAAGAGCACAACGCTGAACCTTATAAGCGGGCTTGAAAAGCCGACCTCGGGCAGGGTATTCTTCGGCGGCGACGACGTGACAGACCTGCCGCCCGAGCTTAGGGGCGTTGGGCTGGTGTTTCAGAACTATGCGCTTTATCCACATCTTACGGTACTGCAAAACATACTCTTCCCCCTGCAAAATTTAAAGGGAGACAAAAAGCTCACAAAGGAGCAGATGCTTGAAAAGGCCAACGAGGCGGCAAGGCTCGTGCAGATAGACGAGCTTATGGAGCGCCGCCCCTCGGAGCTTTCCGGAGGGCAGCAGCAGAGGGTCGCGATAGCCAGAGCGCTTGTAAAGCAGCCCAACGTGCTGCTTTTGGACGAGCCCCTTTCAAACCTTGACGCGAGGCTGCGCTTGCAGACCCGCGAGGAGCTGCGCCGTATACAGCGCGAAACGGGCGTTACTACCGTCTTTGTCACGCACGATCAGGAGGAGGCAATGAGCATTTCCGACCTCATCGTTGTCATGAAGGACGGCGTATTGCAGCAGATAGGCAAGCCGCAGAGCGTTTACGACGATCCCTGCAATCTTTTCGTTGCAAAGTTCCTCGGCACTCCCGCAATAAACGTATTCGAGGGAGAGGTCAGGGACGGCAGGCTCTTTATAGACAGCGAGGCTGTTCTTCCGGTCTCCGGTGTGCGCGACGGCGAGGTCTTTGCCGGCGTCCGTCCCGAGGGCTTTATACCAAGCGCCGAAGGTGCAATGAAGCTCGGGCTTGAAGGGATCGAGGTGATGGGGCGCGACACGAGCGTCATATCTCAGAGCCCCGCATGTGTCAGCGGCAGGATACGCTCGATAATAAGCTCCGAGACGGTGATAGATACCGAAAAGCCTTACGTCGGATTTGATCTGAAGCCGCGCAAGGTATACCTTTTCGACAGGAAGAGCAAGGAGCGGCTGTACTTCGATATCGCTCCCTCGGGGGAGGGCGCCGATGTATAAGAACAACGCAAAGGCGTGGCTGTATCTTCTGCCCTCCGTACTCTTCCTCGGGCTCTTCATGGTGTACCCCCTCGTGGACGTGCTCGTTTACTCCCTTGAAGAGGGTTACAACTCCGCCTCGCAGACCTTTTCGGGAGTGGGGCTTTACAATTACAGCTTTGTGCTGCACGACCCGTATTTTTTGCAGGCGGTCAAAAACACCTTCATACTCGTGATAATCACAGTGCCGCTCTCGACGGGGTTCGCGCTTTTGATATCGCTTGCGCTCAACTCGATAAAGGCGCTGCGAAATCTTTTTCAAACGATCTACTTTTTGCCCTATGTCACCAACACCCTCGCCGTCGGTCTTGTGTTCATGATACTGTTTAAAAAGACCGAATACTCCGAGGGACTGATAAACCTTTTGATCAATGTTTTCGGCGGAAGCTCGGTCGATTTTATCGACGGACCTTACTGGGCAAAGATGTTCGTGCTGTGCTTCTACACCATTTGGATAGTGCTTCCCTTCAAGATCCTCATTTTGACGAGCGCGCTTGCCTCTGTCAAGCAGGATTACTACAACGCCGCTAAGGTGGACGGCGCATCGAAGTTCAGGATTTTTACCAAGATCACCCTGCCGATGATATCGCCCATGCTGTTTTACTTGATAATCACGGGCTTCATAGGCGCATTTAAGGCTTACAGCGACGCGGTCGCGCTCTTCGGCACCGACCTCAACGCAGCGCAGATGAACACGATAGTCGGCTACGTTTACGATATGCTTTACGGTGGCAGCGGCTGGTATCCCTCCTACGCATCGGCGGCGGCGCTGATACTGTTTGCCGTGGTGCTGACCATAACCTGCATCAATCTCACAGTCAGCCGCAGACACGTACAGTATTGAGGAAGGGGGGCGCTTTAATGAAAGACCGAAAAAGGGATTTTGAGAGGATCGAGCAAAGAGCCAAGGTGCGGCGCACGCTGCTGCGGGCGGCAACATATCTGCTGCTCGGCATTTGGGCTTTTCTCGTGCTGTTCCCATTTTATTGGATGATACTCACCTCGTTTAAGAGTTACAGCTCATACAACTCGGAGTACATACCTAAGTTCATAGCCGAGAACCCGACCCTGCAAAACTATGCCGACGCCTTTACCGCGGTATCGCTTGGGAGGTATTTCGGCAACACATTGCTGTTCACCGTGGTCACCACGGCAATAATGCTCGCTGTAACGGTGCTTGCGGCATTTGCCTTTTCGCGATTGGAGTTCCGCGGCAAGAACCTCGTTTTCACGCTGTTCCTCGCGCTGATGATGATACCTAATGAGCTCGTGATAATCACCAACTTCCAGACGATAACCAACCTCGGGCTTCGCAATACCTTTACCGGTCTCATACTGCCGTCGGTAACTTCGGTGTTCTACATATACCTTTTGAAGGAAAACTTCGAGCAGATACCGGACGAGCTCTACAAGGCGGCTAAGGTGGACGGCACTTCCGACTTCAAGTACCTGACCAAAGTAATGATGCCGATATGCCGCCCGACGCTCGTGACCGTAACCATATTGAAGGTCATCGAATGCTGGAACTCATACGTATGGCCGCGCCTCATCACCGATAACGAGGCCTACTTCCTTGTATCAAACGGCATACAGGAGATACGGGAAAACGGCTTCGGCAGGGAGAACATACCCGCCATGATGGCGGCGGTCGTCGTGATATCGGTGCCTTTGATAGTGCTGTTCCTGATATTCCGCAAGCGGATAATGGAGGGCGTATCGAGAGGAGGAACCAAGGGATGAGAGCTGCAAGGACCGTTATCGCGCTCGCGCTTATATTCATAATAACGCTTTTCGCTTTTTCGGGCTGTCACGGCAGGCGCGGCACTGCGGAGTTTAAAACGCCCGAGGAGTTTGACGAGAGCCGCAGCTACGAGGTAGTCTTCTGGGCTAAGAACGACACCAACAAAAACCAGACCCGCATCTACGAGAAAGCGATTGCCGATTTTGAGGCGCTGTATCCCAATATAAACGTCAAGCTGCGCCTCTATACCGACTACGGCAAGATCTACAACGACGTGATAACGAACATCGCCACCGGCACCACGCCCGACGTTTGCATCACGTATCCCGATCATATCGCAACGTACCTTACGGGCAACAACGTGGTCGCGCCGCTCGACGATCTTTTCTCCGACGAGCGCTACGGCTTGGGCGGGAGCGCGCTGAAATTCGACTCCCCCACGTTCGATGAAATGATACCCGAGTTTATGGATGAGTGCACCATAAGCGGACATTATTACGCCATACCCTATATGCGCTCCACCGAGGCCTGCTATATCAACCGCACCTACGTTGAGGCGCTTGGATACGAAGTGCCCGATATGCTCACCTGGGATTTTATATGGGAGGTATCCGAGGCGGCGGCGGGGAAGGACGCCGACGGAGTTTATACGCTCAACGGTCAGCGTGTGATGATACCCTTCATCTACAAATCCACCGACAACATGATGATACAGCTCCTAAAACAGAAGGGAGCGGGCTACTCCACGCCTGAGGGCGAGGTGCTTTTATTCAACGATACTACGGGCGAGCTTTTGCAGGAAATAGCAGGTCATACCGAAAAGGGAGCGTTCTCCACCTTCAAAATATCAAGCTATCCCGCAAACTTCCTAAACGCGGGACAGTGCGTATTCGCAATAGACTCGACGGCGGGCGCGACCTGGATGGGCCCTGAGGCGCCCCTCTCCGATATCTCGCCCGATAAATTTGTGGACTTCGATATCGAGGTACGCCCCATTCCCCAGTACGATACGGAGCATCCGGCAATGATATCGCAGGGACCCTCCGTCTGCGTTTTCAACAAGGACGATCCCCAGCAGGTGCTGGCTTCGTGGCTGTTTGCTCAATACCTTCTGACAAATGACGTGCAAATAGCCTATGCCAAGACCGAGGGCTACGTGCCGGTCACCCAAAAGGCAAGGCAGGACGAGGCTTATGAGAGCTATCTTGCCGCCTGCGGCGCTGACGGCGACGAGCATTATTCCGTTAAGATCTTAGCCTCGGAGCTTCTGTTGGAGCACACGGGCGACACCTTCATCACGCCTGTGTTCAACGGCTCCGCCTCGCTGCGCGACGCCGCCGGTCAGCTTATCGAGAGCACCGTCAAGTCCGTCCGCAGGAAGGAGAAGGTTGACGACGCCTACATAACAAAGCTCTACAAGGACACCTCCTCGCTTTACAGGCTGAATTCCCTCGGCAGCGGGCGGCAGGCAAAGGAGCTTGGGCCGCTGCCGCTTACCTCAAAGCTTTTGCTGTTGAGCATAGCCGTATGCTGGGCTGCGCTCGGCACTGTGCAGATAGTCCGCAGGCTCAAAAAGAAAATATAAATTTCAAGCTCTTGATTTGTTTGGAAAATAATGTATAATAGGTATCGTTCGTTTTGAACGAGCCTATTATTTTTCGGAGGAACAAACATGAAAAGGTTTTTAGCGATCATTCTCGCGATCGTCGCCGTCGCCGCCTGCTTTGCCGGCTGCACGAAGAAGAGCGGTGTTATGACTCATGCCGAGTATGAGGCCGCCGACCTCGATACTCCCGTAGTCGTCGAGACCTACGTTCAGGCCAAGCAGAGCTGGTGGGACAACAAGGCCACCTTCTACACCCAGGCTGAGGACGGCGCTTACTTCATTTACAACATGCCCTGCTCCGAGGAGGAGTATGCCAAGCTCGTACCCGGCACCAAGATCAGGGTCAGCGGCTACAAGTCCGAGTGGTCCGGCGAGGTCGAGATCATCGACGCCACCTATGAGATCATCAAGGGCAGCTACACTGCGACCGCGTTTGACGTGACCGATCTTCTCGGCACCGACGATCTCATCAAGCACCAGAACGAGTTTGTCAGCTTCAAGGGCATGACGGTCGTCGCCGCCGGTCAGGACGAGAACGGCAACGACGTCCCCTTCCTCTACAACTGGGACGGCTCCGGCGAGGACGGCAGCGACCTTTACTTCAAGGTTCAGCTTGGCGAAGACGTTTACACCTTTACCGTTGAGAGCTATCTCTGCGACAGTACCACCGACGTTTATGCCGCTGTAAAGGCGCTCAAAATCGGCGACGTTATCGACATGGAGGGCTTCCTCTATTGGTATGAGGGCGTCAACCCCCACATCACCTCCGTGACTGCCGCCGAGTAAGCGGATTTATTCCGGTAATGCAAAACAGCGCTCCGTGCGGGGCGCTGTTTTAATTGCTTTATAGGGCTCATTCGGGCATAGTAGAGGGGTCGGCTCTTTCGATTATGAAGGAGTTTTGTATAAGCCCCATCTTGATATGCACCTTTAAGCAAACGTCGTTATCCTGCGGGGTAAGTTCTATTACGGGATCGTTGCATTTGCGGTTCATGCCGCAGACGATGTGCATTTTGTAGCTGCCATAGGGAAGCGGGAATGTGAGCGTCTCCTTATTGCCTATATAACCGTAAGGCTGTTCGTTTATGTAGATGCCGAATCCGTTGGCAACGCCGACGAAATTGCCCATTCGGTAGAGCCTGATCCTTGCGGGGCTTTCACAGCTGATCTGTGCGCCGCATTTGGGGCACGGACCGCTGCCCGGCAGATTTACCGCCTCACCGCAGGCGGGACATTTAACACGGTATCTTGGCATAGGTTGTTCCTCCTTATAAACGGACCGCGGCAAAAACCGCGGTCCTTTGTTCTTATTCTTATCAGTCGTTTATGAACCAGACATAGAACACGATGTTGCCGTCGTCATCAAAGCCCTTCGACCTGCCGTAGATGTTGTTGTAGGTCTTGCCGACCGTGATCTCGCCTGCGCTGCCGTAATGGTTGTGGTACTCCAAAATGACGGTATGCCCATCGCTCATCTCGAACTCGGCAAGGTAATAATCACCCTCGTGCAGTATCTTGGTGACCTTGCCGGTGATCTTGTACTGCTGGCTTGAGCCGTAGCTGAAAGCGCTGTAATCGGCAGCCCATGCGTTGGTGATATAAGGGGTATAATCCGGCTGGCGCTGTACATGGATATCGCGCTCGTAGGTTTGCCCGTCGGCGGTGATGCAGGTGACGGTGATGGTATAATCGCCCGGCATCGCCATAGTCACGTTGAAGCGGAAGGTGCCGTCATCGTCAACGGTCGCGGTGGTGAGCTTTGCGTTGGTGGACTCGGTCGCGACCGAGACCGTGGAGCCCTCGGGCACCTTGCCGCGAACCGCCAAAGTATCTATGCCGTATACCACGCGCTGCTTGAAGGTATCGTCGCCGTAATCCCATGGCATTTGTATAGCTCCCTCCGGGCCGGAGATGGAGGGCTCGTTTACGTTAACGGTGAAGGTGCGCCTTGCGATCTGATAGTTGGGCAGCTTTGCCTCAACCGGCACGGAGAAAGTACCTGTCTCTTCAAATTTGAGCTCGCGGCTGAAGCAGCCGTCCGCAGCTATCTCAACGGGCTCGCCGTCTATCGTGAGCTCGGCCCCGACGTAGCCTATGCGGCCGCTTATCACGACCTTGCCGTTATCGGTTTCTATAACGTCGCTCTCGTTGTCAAAGGTAAGCCCGAGAGAGGGTATGCTCAGGGGTATCGGGTCGATGGCGATGGGCGTCTCGGTGCCGTCGGAATTGACGGTGTAGATGCGCGGGACCGCGTTGTAAGTCTCGCCCTCGACGGGCTCGCCGGGCAGCAGCGCCACAAGGGGCACTACGAATTTAACGGAGCCGCTCTTGTAGATCGTAGCGGGAGTCCTGTTGCCGTCGGTCGCCTCGTAAACGAGCTCGGTGCCCTCGGCGCCGTAGACGGTTATGTAATAGGTATCCTCCTCGTCCATAGCCTGCTCAATCATGGGCGGATCGTAGGTCTTCTTGCCGGCGCAGTTCTTCGCAGAGCGTGCGACAAGCCATATCACAGCGGCAAGTGCGGCGAGTGCGGCTATTATGCCGACTATCCTAATGACGGGACGCAAATCGCGCGGACCGACGCCTCTGCCGCGCTTGGAGCTGCCGACCTCGAAGCCGTCGTCATAGTCGTCCAGATCGTCCAAATCATCCTCGTCCTCAAAGTCTTCATCCTCGAAATCGTCGTCATAATTCTTGACGCGCTTGGACTTTTTGAAGCGATCGAGGAAGGCGAGAGGCGAGGCCTTTGCCTTGGAGTTGTCGAACTCATCCCCGAACTCATCGTCGAAGTCGTCAAAATCATCCTCAAGCTCATCGAGCTCACCGTCGATATCGGTCTCGATATCAACTGCCTTGCGGCGTACCTCGGAAGCAGCGTTCCTTGCGCTGCTCTCGGCCTTGGCAAAGGCGCCTGCGGCTGCGCCGACAGCAGCGCCCG